>JAGTUW010000177.1 GCA_018224345.1 Bacteroidota bacterium | reverse complement strand
TGAAAGACACATCCGGGTACACGTATGCGGACATCATTGTCGCTGTCTTCTCCCTGCGCGAGATGCGTTTCGAGCATATCACCTATATCGGCGGGCATGGTGTGGATGTCGCCGGATCGGCAATCTATGATGCCGACCGCGACGTCGTGCGCATACTGGGGACCAGCGGTTCCGAGGAATTCCCCTTTCTTGCCCCGAAAGCATCGGACAACAGCAGACGCGGAGTGTTGCTGGACTTTGATGTCCGCCGAGGTGTTCCCATCAGCGCCATCCCTGTCGTGGATTTTCGCTTTTCAGCGTTGGGGAAAATCATGAGTACCCCCTCAGGTCGAATGCTGTTCTGCGGATACATGTCACATTTCCCACAGATCGATCCCATACCCGTGCGCCCTGGCGGACACAAGACCATACTCACCGGGAAAAACGATGTATTCATTGGCGAGCTGCATGACATTCCGGTGCATGTCGAGAGGATTGCGGAAGCCGTCGACGGTGCCCTGCGGGTGCTCACCAATCCCGCCCGTGGCGAGATACGCTTTGTGGTTGAGGGCGCCTCGCCGGAAACGGCTACAGTGCTGCTTTACGATCTGCTCGGGCGGCGCGTGGCCGAGGCGCCACTGCTGCACAACGGACGCAGTGCGCACGGGCGCATGCAGGTCCGGGGCCTCGCACCCGGCATGTACATCCTGGCCGCACCGGGACCGGACCGTGTCCGCACAGCGAAAGTCGTGGTGACGCAATGAGAGCCCGGAAACAGACCCCGGACACGATTGTTTTTGTGACTGTCACGGACATACGTCCTGAGCCGCTCCGGAGCGCTCCGGACGGGGACTTTCCCCATTGCTCCGGAATTCGTACCTTTGAGAATCATTGAATCCGATCGCACCTTCCATGCATCCAGCACATGATACGCGACCGCACGGAAGCGGACAACAAAGCACGTAATCCAGCACCACTCACTGATATTGTGGAGACAGGCATGTCCTACCAACTGCTCACCCCCCCGGCGACGGGCGGCACCATTCGCGTCGACAACGGCACACTCATCGTCCCCGACGACCCCATCATTCCCTTCATCGAAGGTGACGGCATCGGCCCCGACATCTGGGCGGCCGCCGTGCGCGTATTCGATGCGGCGGTGGAGAAGGCCTATGGCGGTAAGAAAAAGATACAATGGTTTGAAATATATGCCGGAGAAAAAGCCGTTGCCAAATACGGTGAGGATGTCTGGTTGCCCGACGACACGCTGGAAGCCATCCGGCAGTACACCGTCGGCATCAAAGGACCACTTACGACACCGGTCGGCGGGGGCATCCGTTCGCTGAACGTCGCCCTGCGCCAGATTCTCGATCTGTATGTCTGTCTCCGTCCCGTCCGGTATTTCTCCGGCGTCCCCTCGCCGGTCAAGCGGCCGGAAGAGATTGACATGGTCATATTCCGAGAGAATTCGGAGGACATTTACGCGGGTGTCGAGTGGCAGGCCGGGACGGATGAAGCCCGGAAAGTCGTCTCTTGGTTACGGACGGAAATGGGCGTGGAGAAAATCCGTTTTCCTGAAACCTCAAGCATCGGCATCAAGCCCATCTCGAAGGAAGGAACCGAACGGCTCGTCCGTGCAGCGATCAATTATGCCATCGCACACAAGCGTCCTTCTGTCACCATTGTCCACAAGGGCAACATCATGAAATTCACCGAAGGCGGTTTCCGTGACTGGGGCTATGATCTGGCGCGGCAGGAGTTCGGCGCCGAGCTGCTCGACGGCGGACCATGGATGAAACTGCCCGACGGCACGATTATCAAGGATGTCATCGCTGATGCCTTCCTGCAGCAGATACTGACACGTCCGGCGGAATACGACGTGATCGCCACGATGAATCTCAACGGCGATTATATTTCCGATGCGCTTGCCGCGCAGGTTGGCGGCATCGGCATCGCGCCCGGGGCCAACATCAATTATCAGAACGGCTATGCGATCTTCGAAGCCACGCATGGCACGGCGCCGAAATATACCGGACTCGACAAGGTCAACCCGGGGTCGGTCATTCTCAGTGGAGAAATGATGCTCCGCTATCTCGGATGGAACGAAGCGGCGGACCTGATCATCGCCGCGATGGAGACAACCATCAGCCAGAAAACGGTCACCTATGATTTTGCGCGTCTGATGGATGACGCCAATGAAGTCGCCTGCTCGGCCTTCGGGTCTGCGCTGATCGAAAATATGTAAATGCGCTTATTCACGACATCGGATAGACATTATGAAACGCAGTTTGTTTTTCGTCGTAGTCATTGCACTGCTCGCTGGCGTCACACTGCTGACAGCGGAACAGAAGGATCTGATGGAGAAGAAAACGCGTCATGCGGAGAACATATTCCGTGCACTCGCGCTCGGTGATCTGAAGCTCGTTTCCTCCGAAGCAAAGGCACTGGACGAAATCACCGTGGAAGCGGGCTTCGACGACCGACCGAAAAAGTATGCGGGCTACGGACGAGAATTTCTCAAATCCGTCCGTTCCCTCAAAAAACAGGCGGATCTCGGCAATCTTGCGGGGAGTTACTATGAATTCACCCGCATGACCGGATACTGCTTCTCATGTCACGAACACATTCGTGACGACGGATGATGAGAGAAGCCGCCTCCTGAGGCGCCTCGATATATCGGGGAACTGTTCTGCAGGCGGCTGCTGTCTCTTTTCCGAACAGAGAGTTACGAACACCCAGGATTAATCGGAAGGATGATTCCATGTATCTCTATCATCAGGGCAAACATACACGGCAGGCACATGTAGGCCTGCCCGAAGGCACGTTCGAGGAGGAACACGGACGCGAAGGATTCTTCGGACCCGTTTCCCATCTTTATCGGCGACACCCGCCGACGGATTGGACACAGTTTGACGGCCCTCTGCGTCCCCGCGCCTTCGACTTCAACGACGTCCAGCCTGTGGATCGAAGCGACCCACGGGGCGGGCGCCTGCGTCTTTTCTACAACGATGACATCGTTGTGAGCATTTCGCGACGCGGCGAGACCATGCCGTACTATTTCCGTAACGGCGATGGTGATGAAATTCTTTTTGTCCACGAAGGTGAAGGGAGGATTGAAACCGATTACGGCGAACTGCAATATGAAAAGGGCGATTACATCGTCATGCCACGAGTCACGACGTATCGTATCCTCCCATCAACCGAAGAGAATTTCTTCCTCATCATCGAGGCCTATCCGAAGGTCAGCGTTCCCACGACCGAACAGAAAGGGTTGATCGGGATACATGCACTCTTCGACAAGTCGGCCATCACTATTCCCCTCCTTCCCGAGCAGTATGAAGAGCGAGCCGGTGTCGATCACGAAATCGTCGTTCAGCGCGATGGCGTGCTCTCCTCCGTGGTCTATCCCTTCAACCCGCTCGACGCGGTGGGTTGGAAAGGTGATTGCTATCCATGGAAAATCAATGTGCGTGATATCCGTCCGGTGATGAGCCACCGCGTCCATCTGCCTCCACCTGCCCATACGACATTCATGATGAACAACGCCGTGGTATGCACGTTTCTCCCGCGCCCGATGGAAGAAGACGAAGACGCGCTCAAGCTACCCTTCTATCACCGTAACGCGGATTATGACGAAGTGTTGTTCTACCACGCCGGTGATTTCTTCAGTCGTGACAATATCAAACCCGGCATGGTGACCCTGCATCCCACGGGGATGCATCACGGTCCGCATCCCAAGGCGCTGGCGAATATGCACAAAATCAAGCGCACGGATGAAATCGCAGTCATGCTCGATACCTACAACACGCTGCACGTCGCACCGGAGGCGGAGGCGGTCGAATGGAAAGAGTATTGGGAAAGCTGGAAGAAAAAATAATTTGTGTGACAAAAGAAAATCCCCCTAACCGGGGGATTTTTCTTTCGTCCGCTGCCTGGCATCAGTTTTCTTTTTACGGCTCAGAACCTCATCAACCTCTGCGAGCGTGAGACGTTCCCATGCATTCGCCTTGTCATAATGGACATAGATTGCATCCTGGAACACGTCGACTTTCTGAATGACACCTTCCCCTTTCGCAGTTGTGATACGGTATTCGAGAGGGGGAAAGCGTTTGAGTAATTCCTCATAGAGTTGGGCCTCATAGTTGAGGCAGCACTTCAACCTGCCGCATTGACCGGCGAGTTTGAAGGGGTTGAGGGTCAGATTCTGAAGTCGGGCCATATCCGTGGAAATGGGTTCGAACATGCCAAGCCATGAACTGCAACAGAGTTCACGCCCGCAAACGCCGAAGCCCCCCATACGTTTGGCCTCGTCACGAGGACCGATCTGCCGCAACTCGATGCGGGTGCGATATTCAGAGGCGAGTTCCCGTACCAGCTGACGGAAATCGACGCGTCCGTCGGCAGTGAAATAAAATGTGATGCGATTCCTGTCGAATTGAAACTCGACATCGACAAGTTTCATCGGCAGAGCGAGTTTGCGAATGCGATCAAGGCAGACCTGAAATGCCGCATCTTCGCTGTCGCGATACGTCAGATGCACGTTGATGTCTTCATCCGTTGCAAGGCGCAGCAATTTCCGCACTTCACCGCTGCACGGACGGGCGCGAAGGCGGCTTTTCATATATGCCGTCGAGCCGGCACTGGCCACCATCCCAAGATCGATGCCCTTTTCCGCTTCGACGATGACATAACTGCCTTCAGGGCAGTGAAGCGCATGTTCATTGAGGTAATAGCCCCGGCGCTCTCCCTTGAATACCACTTCGGTGTACGGTGACACGTCTACTGCTCCTTCAAGTTCGCGGTCCAGATCACACACTGTGTGGGTGGACGGTTCATCATGCCCATCATCTGTCACCACGGGTGGAACGGGTTCGGCGACCTCCCCCTCTTCGCTGGAATACACGAGTACAGAGTCGTCAAGCTTTTGCAGTTCGAGAGGGACTTCCCTGCGTCCCTGTTCGACATTCTGCGCGGTTGTTTCGGATTGCATATCGGAATTGGATTGCGTCAACGAAGTCGTATCTTCCCCCCCGGCCCGCTTCTCTTGCTGCTTACGGCGACCCCGTTCGTCTTTGTTCTGGGAACGCTGTTCTTCTTTCATCGGTGACCTTTCTTTCAAAACGCGTGTTCAGACGGAATAATACAGCGCCGGAGCCGCTTGGAGAGGACGATCATCATATTTACAAGATGCACATTTTTCTGGACGAGATCAATGAAATACGCTATCTCATCGACAGCCCGCGAACAATCCGCATCGGGATAGTGCTCGGCGAATTTTTGGATCGGTTCACGAAAATCGGAATTCAACACCCGGTCAGCCGCATCGGACTGCACAGCGAGTACGTCCCGGAACCAGGTGGCGACAACAACGAGAAATCGTACAAGTGTCTGTTTATCCTCTTCGGCGAGTATCGTCTGAATGCGTTCCATGAGCTTATTCGGGTTCCCTGCCACAATGGCCCGCAAGTAAGCGAGTACTTCCTCCCGTTTGATCAGGCCACCCTCGAGCGCAAGTTGCAGGGCAAGACCGTAACTCCCTCCGCTGAGCTGTGCGGCAGCGCCTGCTTCTTCCTTCGAAATATCAGTCCTGCGCAGAAGGGCATCGTGGATTTCACGCTCCTGAAGCGGTTCAAATCGCAACAATTGACAGCGTGAAATGATCGTGGGAAGCAGAGAATCCTTTCGTGCCGTTGTCAGAATCAGCAACAGGTCGCCAGTCGGTTCCTCAAGCGTCTTCAGCAATGCATTCGCGGCATTGCTGTTCATGCGATCGGCGTCCGATATCAGTACCACCGTGCGACCGTCAGTGCTGGCACGGAACGCCGCTTCATGACGGATATCCCGCACGCTGCTGATCTTGATTCCTGCCGCCTTTGCCATACGCATGTGATGATAGGGGTTTTCTGCCTTCGCATCGATCTGTGCATTCATTTCCTCCAATTCCTCATCGCTGAGCTTGTCGACAGCGGTGTCCTCGTCGGCTTTCGAGACCAGGGGAAAGACGAGTTTCAAGCGTGGATGCCGGAGGCGCTGCATGGATTGACAGCTCGAACAACTGCCACAGGGATCGAAGCCTCCTTCCCTGCAGTTGAGTGCCCGGGCGAGCATCAATGCGGCCGCATCTTTGCCCGTCCCTTCGGGACCGTGAAACAGCATGGCATGCGGCAAACGTCCGCTTTCGCACATTCCACGAAGTAGTTGCTTGACACGTTGCTGACCGATGATCTGATCCCAGGACATGGTGAACTCATTGCACTGAATATTGCGTGAAGTATCACGAGTGTGATATGGAGGACACACACCGAAGCACCGGCATGGGTGATTGCTGCGTATCGCTCAGAATGCGTGTCCGATCCCGAACTGAACGACGCCTTTACGAACCACCTCACCCCACAATTGTTTTTCCCAGAACCAGCGGTGATGTTCGGAGGCCGGGTTGTGCGCTTTCAGACCGAAATCGATACGTATCGGTCCGAAGAATAAATTGTAACGAATACCGAAACCAATGGCAAGCGCGGTCTGCCGTAAATCTATCTCCGTGAATTCCGTCCAGAGATTCCCTGCGTCGGCGAACACAACAAACCAGAAACCGTTGAGCCAGTCTTTGGCTCGCGGAAAAAGATGCCACCGTACTTCGGCACTGACCTCCAGCAACGCATTACTGCCAAAAAATGCGGCAATGGTGTCGGCGGCGAGTTCGCGGGCTGTCCATCCTCGAATACTCGATGCGCCACCAGCGTAGTAACGACGGTTGGGCGGGACAGGGAGGTCCTGCTCCCGGCTGTTCCCGAAGCGGAAAATCCCGCCGAGACGGAATTTCGATCCGAACACCGTCGTACGATTGCGCGAGAGATCGGAGAAATATTTGGCAATCCCCTCGAGCTTGACGTATTGCGTGGAACGGATACTGCGGCTTTCGTCCTCCTGAGGCAACGGACTGACACCGATCTGTTCGAGATACCCGGCTTCCTCAGCGATTCCTTTCAGAGAATACCCGCTGGAGGGATTGAACAGATCGTCGGTATGATCCTGCTCGATGCTGAAGGAACGAATCGAGTTCCTGAAATTGATGGTCTCCGTTGTATCAATGGCAATAAATCCCTTTCCGAGCAAGGCCTTGGCATCGCCACTGAATTCGGAGATTTCATACGTCCAGCTCAATTTAGCAGTACTGCGTCTGGTAAGATACCGCTCGGTCCCGACGACGAGTTGGAGGATACTGCCTTCCGCCAGATCCTTTTCCCCTACAAGGCTGTATGTGCCTGCCAGAAACCCTGCATTTTTGTTGGAGAACAGATATGGTTGATCGAAACGCAGCTGTGACGTAGCGAGGTAGGTACTGGTGAAATCCGGGATACGTCCGAGCAGATTAAAGCGCGTCGTCAGCATTTGCGCGCCGGCGAACACATTGCGCATGAGAAAAGAAAGTTCGGCGCCTGTCGTCAATCCATTGAGCTGATTACTTAAAATGGCGCCGGGTGCAAGTTCGAAGCGTTTACGCGGTGTCAGTTCCAGCAGTATCGGTACAAGCGAGTCGGTGACATTGTCGATCGGCGGAAACTCCGGCGTGATAGCAACATAGGAGAAGACACCGAGTCGGTTGAGATTCGTTTCGGCATCGTTCTTTCTGCGACGAGAGTAAATTTCACCGTGTTTGAACTCGAGTCTGTCATAGATGATTTTCCGGGCGAGGTTCAATTCGTCAACGCCTTTGATTTCCTCGGTCGTAGGGCCGAAATGCAGTCGTCGCCCGTGCCGGAAAGCCAGTGTAATCACGACGTTATTGTTTGAGAGTCGCCGTTCGACGAGAATCGTGTCAAGCGTTGCGCGCGGATATCCGTTGTCTGCCAGAATCGTGAGGATGCGGTTGCGCTCGGCATAGAGCTCGTCGGCACTGTAACGCCGGCCGGTACGCAAGCGCGTTGCCTTGTGTGCTTGCGTCCGCACATCGTCAGACAGGCCCGAGAGATTCCGGTAAGCCACCGAGTCGATCAGGGACTCCGGTCCTTCCTCGATAGTAATGCGCACATCCACGCTCTTCTCTCCTTCTCTTCTCTCATAGGATCCCTCGATGGAAGAAGAAAAGAAACCGTTGTTCTGATAATGTTGCCGCAGTACCTGAAGATCTTCCTGGAAATTCTGATAGTCGAAGTACCGCGGCTCTTTTGCGAAGGGAAAACGCGAGCCCACATTCTCATACATCCAGACGAAAAATCCGGAAGGCGTCTCCTGCGTACTGAGCAGAACGAGAAGCGCTCCGTCACTGAAGGTCGTGTTCCCCTCTATACGTATCTCGGCGACCTGCAGTGAATCATAGAGAGAAGGGTCAGCGGACTGTCCCTGAACACGTTGGTGAAAAGAAAAAAAAACAAGAGCGATGAACATGCACAGTACGACGGAAAATCCCGAAGGACATGGTCGGGCAATATTAATGCGTCGGCAACACAATGTGCTAATGCTCACGTTGATGGGCAAAGACGTTAATAATCGTTCTCCTCGTCACCATAAAAGAAGTCTTCATCCACCGGATAATCCGTCCAGATGTCCTCCATGGATTCATAGGTTTCGTCCGGGTCCTCGAGTTCCTGCAGGTTTTCCAGCACCTGCAACGGGGCACCAATACGTGTTGCATAATCAATCAATTCGTCGCGTGTCGCGGGGAATGGAGCGTCGTCCAGCCAGGACGCGAGTTCCATGGTCCAGATCATGAGAGATTTCTCCTTTGCATAAAGAGGTTACGGTTAAGATGCCGGGCAAATTCACCCAAGATGCACCGCGCCAATTATAGCGAATGAAGCGACCTTTGTCAAGGGAAATCATACAGCATGCAAGAAAAATTTATTTGACGGCATCAGGAAGCTTCCTTACCCGGCTGATGAATGAAAAAGGCAACGTGCATGTTTCGGATGAAGACGTCGTGCCTTGCCACACCAGACGCCGACGTCACGACGGCACGCACCGACTGTGGCGGGATCAGAGAACGCTGCGTGCATACAACTGTAATCACAGAACAACGGGAAGACCTCAACCGTTTTCCTTCGGGATTTTTTATCGGACATATACATCTCCTTTCTGTGCTGTCACAGCATCCCTGCCACCACCCCTGGCGGGCGGACGGGCATAATACAGCACTGCGATGACGGCAAGGCCCGTGCGGAACAGTATGGAAAGCAACGAGTCCAGCATACCGCCGGCAAGCGCAAAGCCGACGAGCATGACAGCGAAAGCGAAATTCAGGTCATGCTGCAGCGATCCGCGCTCCCAGCGCCGGTGATTGCGGAATGCATAGACAAATACTGTCACGAGCACCCCCAGGAAGGGCAGCAAGGCGAGCAGTCCGCTATCCATGTACACCTGCAGATAATCATTGTGCCAGCTGCCGACCCCTTTGTCTTCTATCACATCGAAAAGTGGAAATATCTCGCGGAAGGTATGTAGTCCGAAACCGGTGATCGGATGCTCGGGAATCAGCATCCATGCCCCCCGCCAGAGCACATCACGGCCTGACATGTGCGATCCTGCCTCAATCAACTGCATGAAACGTTCCTGCAGCGGGGCAACAGTCAGCATCGCCAGTACAGCCGCTGAGATCAGCACAAGAAGAATACGGCGCTCGCGTGCGACCCCGATCAACAGTGCCATCACACCGGCGGACACCCAATGCAAGCGGTTAAATGTGAACAGCAGTCCAAGCAGGAGGAAAACACAGACGAGCATCCAGATTATGCGGTTCGGAAAGATATCATGTCGACGCCCCAACGCGAAAGCCAGAGCGAAAACAGAGGCAAGAAACATGCCCAGCGTGTAATACCCTGCCGTGGTCGAGGTCAGCCGCGCATCCATCCCCATCGCATAGCGGGTAAAGCCGACGATGGTAGCAAGCACAGCGGCAAGCAGCAGCAGGTGAATTATCACTCGTAGCCGCGCTTCCCCGCTCCCATCAAGGATAAAGAGAAGTATATAAAAAAAGAAGTAAAATGGTATTTCCGTACGAAATGCGGACATACTAAGCGCGGGATGTATGGAGAAAGGGATCGCGATAACACGCGCGATGATAAATGCGGCAAAAACCCATGGCAGCAGACTTCTTGCCGGTTGCGTGCTCACCACGGGTCCCGTTGTTTCCGAAGGCGTCGTTTGCGCTTGTGAGCCGGAAGCGTCGGGGGAACCCGTTCTTTTATCCGGGGAAGCTCCGGAGAAGTGCCGGTGAATCACACTGCCCAGTAGCATGAGAATCGAGAGCAGAACGGCTGCCTGGGCGATAGCGATGGAAAACATCATGGTTGCAAGGGCGACAATAACGCAGGTCCAGACAGCGATATCGGCACGATCACCCTGAAACGACGCACGCATATCCGTAGCATACATTTGCAGGATCGTCATGATCATTCCTGGAATTGCATGTGGTAGAGACGCGTGTACAGGCCGTCGGGGATGTCCAGCAACTCATCGTGCGTTCCGGTTTCCATCACCCGGCCATGATTGAGGACGTATATTCTGTCCGCCCTTTTGATCGTGCTGAGTCGATGTGCGATGACGATGGAGGTCCGTCCCGCCATGAGATTCTCGATTGCGCTTTGTACCAGTGCTTCGGACTCGGTATCAAGAGCGGAGGTTGCTTCATCGAGAATCAGCAGCGGAGGATTCTTGTATATCGCCCGTGCGATGGAGAGACGCTGGCGTTGTCCACCGGAGAGTTTGACCCCGCGGTCACCTATTACGGTATCATAGCCAAAAGGTGTTTCCATGATAAAATCATGTGCGTTCGCCGCCTGCGCGGCAGCGATTAATCGTTCTCCATCGAGGGTTTCCTCCCCGTAGGCGATATTCTCACGAATTGTCGCGTTGAAAAGAAACGTCTCCTGCGTGACAATACCCATGAGTCCGCGCAGGGAATGAATTGTAATATCGCGGATATCACGGCCATCAATAAGAATTCTTCCTTCGGATACATCGTAAAACCGCGGGAAAAGGTCGACCATCGTGCTTTTCCCGACCCCGCTGGGACCGACGATAGCGACGACCTCCCCCGCCCGTATCGTGGCGTTGACGCCGGTAAGCACCTCATCCCCCGTATCGTAATGAAATCGTACATCCTGATATTCAATACAATCATGAAACCCGTCAATATCGACGGCATCCGGTTGATCGACGATGCGCGGTTCGATATCCAGCACGCTGAACACGCGCTCGGCACCGGCGACGCCCTGTGAGATCTGATTGAGTGTCTGCCCGAAATGCTTGAGCGGCTGCATCATCTGCAGCATCGCAAAAATGTAGGCGACGAACACGCCGCTCGACATGCTGCTCCGCCCGCTCAGAATCGCATCACCCATAAACCAGAGAATGACGACCATGACCAGCACGCTGAGAATTTCAGTGATCGGTGCGGCCATGTCGCGACGACGCTTGATAGAGACGAAGGTCCTGTAGTATGTGTCGTTTTCCCTGCGAAATTTTCCGATCTCGAAACGTTCAGTGCGAAAAGCACGAATGATGCGCATGCTCGAAAGTCCCTCTTCCAACACTGAAGTCAGGCGAGCGAGCGACTCCTGCAAACGGCCGCTTTCGCGCTTCACCCAGTTCGCGATTTTCGTCAGGATGTACCCCGTCAGCGGGAGGAGCACAAAAACCACCAGGGTGAGTTGCCAGTCGAAGAGAAACAGCAATACCGTATAGACAAGAATCTGCGGAGGATCACGAAACAGGCTGTTGACGACGGCAATGGCGGAATCGTTGACGAGTTGCACGTCACTGATTATACGCGCCATGAGCATGCCCTTCTTCTTGTCAGTGAAATAACTCAGCGAAAGGCGGTTCATGTGCTCGTAGAGCCGATGCCGAAGGTCACGGATAATGCCTTGTTCTGCCGGCGCCATAGTCCAGGACTGCGCATACTGAAACAGATTCTTGAAAAAGAAGGTGAGCACCAGTAGCAGACAGAGTGCTTTCAGGGCTGTAACCGGATCGGTCATTGCCATTGCATTGTTCATCTTTCCGTAGGCCCATGCCTTCATCGTGCCGATGCTCAGCTCCGGAACAGTTTGCACCGTGGGATAGACCGGATCGAACAGCACATTGATCAGGGGAATGATGATGATGACGGTCGCCATGTTGAAAATAACAGAAAGGAACATGGCCCCGGAAGAAACAAACAGGTTCTTTTTGTACGGCAACACGTAACGGAGGATGCGGACGACTGTATTCACGCTTTCGTCTTCTCCAGGCTGTTCGGCTGTGCATCGATGATCGCATTCAGCGGGAGCGCTGTCGGCAGCAATTCCCCGAGTTGAGCATCGTCTCTCCTGCTGACCAGTCCGAGACCCTGCAGGCATCGCAAGTGCGGCTGTTGCTCAAGAGTCGCAAAAATACAGCACAGATACGCGGCTCGTTCATACTCTGAATTAACCGGGGGACACTCGATAGAAAGCAAGGCAAAACTCCGAAATCATTAATCTGCACACAGGGCATGGTGACATCGCTGTCCGCAGCAGGGACGGACGAATGCATCGACCTGCATGCGAAACTGCAGCATTGCGATATGTCGTTGGCGCGCCTCATTCATGCGGCAACCCCACTGATGCGCAAGCTAGCACTTTCCCGGCGTTCGAACAATCTTCGGCGGAAAAATACTCTCGTGGAATACGTGACTGCATCAGCACGGCGCCACCCTCGCGGCGGAATTTCAATGGCCGCAATCCCCCGGCCCACCCCTTGTGTATGTTACAATTTTATTGTATCTTTCAGAGTTCAAATTCAATCATATTGTCTGGACTACGCCAACGAACGTCTCATCGTCCCCCTTTACGGATGCATCTTCCCGCTCCCCGCAATACCGCAGGGAAACGTCGCCGGAACGGTACTGCGTTCCGGAACCGTCCGGGAGACTACTGCGTTTAAGAGGGATAGGCTTTTACAGCAATAGACTTGACATCACTATTTCGGTGCCTGAATTTATCCATTATTATCAAGAGGTTTTAACATGAAACAATTTCGCATTCTGACAATGATCGCGATTGCTGCGGTATTGGCGACTTTTACCGCCTGTGACGAAAATACGACTGATCCGGTGGATACCGATCCCGCCGTTGCCGCACCGACGAATCTGAAGGCCGCGTCCGCCGATGGCGCCGTGTTTCTGAGTTGGGTTGCATCCGTAGACGAGAATGCCGACAATTTCGGCAGTTACAATATCGTGATTCTCAACAAGTCCACCAACGAAACACTCGCACCCCGCACAGTGGGCAAGGGTATCATCAATGTTCGTATTGACGGACTCACCAACGGTGTCCGTTACCAGTTCACGGTTCGTTCCGTGACCGATCTCGGCAAGGAAAGCACGAATTTCGCCTTAGTTGAGTGGTCGCCGGCCGTCCGGCAGAATATAGACAACACCGGCGTTCCCATCAAAGTCTATGCTACCACATCGACCAGCTTCAACAGCGCCGTGGACCTCTATAACGCGCAGGGCCGTGCGGAAGTGATTTCGCAGGCTGGCGATATCTTCCGTGATCGCGGGGATCTCTATGTCTTTGCATCGAACACCACCTCCTCTCTGGATATCATCAGTCCAAATCAGGCCATCAATACTGGCCCGGAAACGCATTTCTCCTCCAGCGGTCCTTATGACGCAGACAACCTCGACAATCTCCACGCCGATCAGCCACCGGCGAACGCCAGCTATACCCTCCAGCAGCTGACGATTGGTACCAGCACGGTCTCTACAGGCAAGGTCTATTTCGGCCGCATCGTCCGTGGAAATGATATGTACTATTTCCGCATGCTGATCAAGCGCGGCAGTAACGGATCGCTCGTGCAGGGTAGCGGCAACGACCGTTATGTTGAAATGGCCGTTTCCTTCCAGAATGCACCCAACAATCCGTTCGCGAAGCAATAAGAGCCCGCATTTCCCTTTCAACGCCGCGTGCCGGATTCCGGTACGTGGCGTTGTCATTTCATCACATCCTGAAAATATCTATCTTGCGTTCTGTATTCCCGGTCTTTCCACCAACCCAGTCACCAGTTCGCGAAGCAAACCGCAGTGTAATCGAACACACCACCTGAGGAGTCATTATGATCGTAAAACATGTTCGCATTCTGTCTGTTGCCGCCCTGTTGCTATTCACCATCTCCTGCGACGAGGAAAGTACGGGACCGGTCGACGCTGAAGTAGCCGCCCCGACGAACCTGCGCGCAGCCTCCGCCAGTGAGGCCATTATTCTCGATTGGACACCCTCTGTCAGCGAGAATCAGGATAATTTCGGTGGATACAAGATCACCGTCCTCAACAAGGACGACAATCAATCTTTTTTTGAGAATGCTCCGAAGGGTGATGGACACACTGTCACGGGTCTGCAGAATGGCACACGATACGAATGCACCGTGCATGCGATGACGACGATGGATAATGAGAGTCCCACCGCAGCAAAAATCGAATGGGCACCCGCGATCCGTCGCGAGGTCGATCAGCATGGGCAGGCCATTCGTGTGTATGCCACAACCTCGACGAACTTTCATAGCGCAGTCGATCTGTACAATGCAAGCGGCATTTGCGAGGTGATACCGCAATCGGGACAGGAATTCCGTGATCGCGGCGATTTATTTGTCTACGCACCAACGGAAACATCGAATTTCCTTGTCATTCGCACACCCAGTGCAGCAAACAATAAGGGACTGGAGACACATTTCTCCACCGTGTCCTACAACGCCGATGATCTCGATGCACAATTCACCACCACCGCACCCGCGACCAGCACCTATACGTCATTCGAAGTGACGATCAGCAGCGCACCGTTCGATATGGGCAAGGTCATTTACGGCCGTCTCAAGCGGGGAAGTGATTATTACTATTTCCGTCTTCTGGTCACACGCGGCGAAAACGGCCGAATGGTGCAAGGCAGTGGCGCCGACCGCTATCTCGAACTGGTCGTGTCCTTCCAGCACATTCGCAACATTCCCTTCGCCAAGCAATGACAACAGGTGGAACGCTTCGCCGAAAAACAGGAATAGCGACACTACCGATGTACTGAGGTTTGCACGGTGCTGGCCACGACCTGCGGTCGCATCGTGCAGCCTGCTTTCCCATCCGATCAGTTTTTCGCCATCGCGATCATCATTTTGGAGCGAGACCATGTTACCAGCCTTTTACACAGACGAAGGAAGCGGATTACCACTGCTCCTGATCCACGCATTTCCATTGAACGCAACCCTCTGGCAACCACAGCGACGAGATCTGAGCAGGCTTTTCCGTGTCATCTCCTTTACACTCCCGGGTTTTGGCCGTGGAGGCGACTTCATCCCCGGCATGAGCATGGACGATTGCGCTGACATGGCCGTTGCGCTGTTGGATGAGCTCGATGTCGATAGCGCCGTTTTCGGCGGGTGCTCGATGGGTGGCTATATTTCTCTCGCTGCGTACCGTCGCCATTCGCAGCGTATCCGAGGCCTCATTCTCAGCAATACACGTGCGGGAGCGGACACTCCCGAAGCCGCTGCAAACCGTCTGGTCCAGGCAGAGGCTATACGCAACGGCGGGCTGGAGGAATTCCTCGCCGGGATGCGTGAAAAACTGGTCGGAAAAAGCACGAAAGACACAGCTCCGATGGTCTTGAAACTGGTCGACGAAATGATGCACAGCGCCTCTGTGGAAGGAACCGCCGGCATGCTCGAAGCCATGGGCCGTCGCGCGGATTCCACTCCCTTGCTCGAACAGGCGGATATCCCGATCTGCATCATCGCCGGCCAGGAGGATACGATGATCCCACCTGCTGAAGCTGAGCGGATGCATGCATCGCAAGCAGCGGCGGAACTGCATATATTGCCTGGAAGTGGCCATCTCAGCTGTCTCGAACGCACGGTAGTGTTCAATTCCGTCGTCGAAAAATTTCTCGAATCAGGCTTTTCATCCGAACGTGCGTGAGACGCTGGAGACGCCGGCATCCGGGCGGCTGCGTTACGGCGGATTATTTGCCGGTGCACTGACCGCGATCGTATTTCTGCTGCTCCCCCTTCCGGAAGGCCTGGATGAACGCGGCCGGGCCGTGATGGCGACAACTGCATTGATGGCGATCTGGTGGATGACCGAGGCGCTGCCCATCCCGGTTACCGCCCTCTTGCCACTCATCCTTTTCCCCTTGTTTGATGTGATGTCAATGCCGGAGGTGGCGATTCCCTACGGCCATCATCTTGTCTTTCTCTTTCTCGGCGGTTTCGTCCTTGCATTGGCCGTGGAACGCAGCGGTTTGCATCGACGCATCGCCATCCGCATTATTCTGATTGTCGGCGAACGGCCCTCCCGCCTCGTCCTCGGTTTCATGCTTGCCACTGCCGCGCTGTCGATGTGGATCTCGAATACGGCGACAGTGATGCTGATGCTGCCCATCGCACTTGCCGTGATCGAGCATGTGCGGTCATCCTGTGCCGATGATGCTGATCCGGTACGTGGGAAGGGAAACTTCGCTATTGCCTTGCTGCTCGGGATCGCTTACGCGGCGAGCATCGGTGGTGTTGCGACACTCATCGGCACGCCCCCGAATATCGTACTTGCGGGTGTGCTTGCAAAACTGTATCCCGAAGCCCCTGATATCAGCTTTGTCCGCTGGATGATGTTCGGCGTGCCCGTCGCGGCGCTGTTCCTCCCGCTTGCCTGGTTATTGCTCGTCCATGTCCTACCGGGGTCGAGAATCGGCAACGCCCGCGGCGCTGCCGGTGCACGGCTTTCCACACAGACATGTATCGCGCTCCCCGGACTGATGTCGCGTGATGAACGCCTCGTTCTGCTGGTCTTTCTGCTCACCGCGGCGGGGTGGATGTTTCGCGTCCCTCTCGACCTCGGGTTCACGACACTCCCCGGCCTGACCATGCTCTTCCCCCGCATCGGGGATTCCACCGTCGCGATGATCTCCGCAGTCCTGTTGTTCCTGCTCCCCGGTCAACGGGGTGGCGCAATACTGACATGGAAGGAAGTTCGGCACGGCCTGCCGTGGGGGATTCTTCTGCTCTTCGGCGGCGGATTTGCACTCGCGGAGGGGATGAGAGACAGCGGCGTGACGCTCTGGCTCGGAAACCTGTTCACCGGGGCGGAAGGCCTCCCCCTCTGGTTGCTGCTGTTGCTGATCTGCGGGATATTCACGTTTACGACCGAATTGACATCCAACACAGCGACCGCCGCCATTCTGCTGCCCGTCCTCGCAAGTACGGCGGTGTCCTTCGGATACCATCCGCTGATGTTCATGGTACCCGCCGCATTCAGCGCATCGTTCGCATTCATGCTTCCCGTCGCCACACCGCCAAATGCCATTGTGTTTTCGTCGTCAATGGTCAGTATCCGCCAGATGGCCGCCACAGGACTGCTGCTCAATCTGATCGGGGTGTTGCTGATTACTGTCATGATGCTGCTCCTGGGAGTGGAAGTATTCGGCATCGACAACAATGTTCTTCCCGTATGGGCACGGTGAGGGAAGGATTTTTGAACCACCACTTTCTTGGAATTTATTCGCGGAAGCGTCACATTTCTACTTGTACCCGAATGAATCATAGCACAGAAAAACGGGAATGACACGAACAGCACATCACACTCTCCTTTACGCCACTGCAAGCATCCTCCTGTTGCTCCAGTTGCCCGCCTCAGCGCAGGGACAGGAGACCTTCCGACTCAAACGCGTGAAAAAGGAACACACACCGATCAATGTCGTGCTCATGTCGGGATATAACGGAGTGTCGAACCCCGCAGATATTCTGCAGGACCGTTTCGAACACACCAACCTGACGTCACTCGGCGGGGTCGCGTTCGCATTACAGGGTCTTGTCGAGATCAATACATCCGTGCTTCCGGTATGGGCCGGCGTTGAGATTGGTTATTACCGCCTGATGCAACGGGCATTGTATGACGACCCGGACGTACGGTATATCGGAGAATTGGATATTCGTGTCGATGCCATCGAATCACTGTGGGGAATCGACGCGAAAGCACTGCTGTCGGTCGGTCCGCTCTATCGCATCTCTCTGCTGCTGGCCGGAGGCGCACAGTATCTCGACGCGCGTATCGACAAGGACCTTCCGATAGAGGGCAATCTGACAGAGGACCGTGTCCTCCCCGTCATCATGGTCGGAACCTCACTGATTCTGCTCGAATACGATCACGGGAGCATCGATCTGCAATTCCGCGGCCTGAAGGGATTCGGAGAATACGGCTCCACCCTCTTTCAGTCGATGATCGCCTTTACCTTCGGGTTCTGACACACACCGTTCGATAGACCGTCACTCGTCACTCTGCAGCGGGACGAGCACGCTGACGGCGCCGCGCAGTTCGCCTTCCCGGTATCCGGTTGCCTGGTCGGAGGGGTAATACTCGCGCAGTTGTGCTTTTACATCTTCCGGGATGTCATCCGCACCACCATGGCAGCCCAGGCAGTTTTTCCGTATCACAATTGGCTTGAGAAAGCGCAAGACCCGGCGACCATCGGTTTCCATCACCTCGCTGTGTACAGTTGTGGGATTGAGTTCACCGCTTGCAGTCATGGCCTCGAAGCGTGACAGAATAATCTTCTCGTAGTTATCCGGAGCGTCGAGGGGATTGCGCGTCTTCCCTGTGACTCTGCGGATTTTCACACCTTCCTCCTCACCAACGATATGACTTAATTCCTGAGCCCGCGTCGCGCAATGCGACACCGCTCCGGCCAGCCCATCTGCCCTGATGCTCTGTTGTACTTCCCCCATCAGCGTTCCAACCAGGCGTTCCGTCGCCCGGCGGGCTTGTGCTTCCGCCGCTTCCCGTTCAGCCGTCATATCCGTCGTCTGATCTCCCCCGCCGCAACCTGTCATCAGCAAGAGCAGGAACAGGATCGGCAGTCCGTGACCGTTGACGCATACCCTCCTGATCCGGGCGTTGTGGTCGATTGAATGTTCATGTGTCATGGGATTTCCTCTCTTTTTATTTGAGTGGATCCGTCGGACGCTGCACGATCACAGAGCACCGATTGCAGCGGCGGGGATGCGGGTAAAAGTTCATTCTGTCGAAGTATCGCTGTTCTCTCGTCGCGCAGCATCCCTGGCGAGAACGTGCAGCAACTCCAGTATCCATATTCTCGCATGGTGGTGAATACCTGGCGCGTTGCTTTCACGCGGACCTGCGATATTCAGGACAGTGACATCGAGTTCGCGGAGCCAAGCAGCTACTTCAGAAGGGGCGTCCTCCGGACGGACGGCGACGCTGTTTGCCGGAGCATCCATTGCCAGCAAGACGATGCGCCAGGGTTTACCGTACTGCTTTGCAACATCGCATGTCAATGCCGTGCCCCCGGTGAGGGGAAGAGCAGAAGCGAGCAGCAGCGTCGCAGCAGCGTCACGGACGTTGAGTTCGGTTCGTCTCTCATACCGTTGTGTATCGGTTTCGATCAACGGATAGCGGGCATCGATCACGCCATCCGCCGCGCGGCGGCCTTTCGGACACCACCCACCGACAGGCACACCAATGTCCATGGCTGCGTCCAGTGCCGCCCGGTCAACACCGGTCTGACCACCGGAGATGATACGAAGTTGAAGAATGCTCATATTGCTGCAATACTACGAAACAGGGGTTATGAAAACAAGCGCTGTAAAAAATGTAGGGGAGTTATTGACACAAATATCAATTATTAATAGATTGATGCATCATCCACGCGCGAGGTCCTCATGCCCAGACTTCCGAAATACTTCTACAATCCCGTCAGCCTGATCGGTACCGCAATTGCTCTGGTTTCCTTTGGTACGACTGTCATATTCTTTTTCATGGATATGATGGGCTACACACAGTCACCATATCTCGGTATTCTCACGTACATGATCATTCCCGGTGTCATGTTATTCGGTCTTTTCCTGATTCCCGTCGGTGCATGGCTGGACAGGAGGAGGAGGCGCAAATATGGTGATGTGCCACGACGATACATGATCATCGATCTCAACGATTCGACGCACCGCACTGCGGTAATGATATTCACTGTAGGGACGGTTTTGCTCGTGGTGCTCTCCGCAGCCGGGATGTATCAGACCTACAATTATTCCGAGTCTGTCGAATTCTGCGGTGAAGTCTGCCACGTCGTCATGGAACCCGAGTATGTGGCGTATCAGCATTCGCCGCATGCGAGGGTCAGTTGTGCGAAATGCCATATCGGCAGCGGTGCGGACTGGTTCGTCAAATCGAAGCTCTCCGGTGCCTACCAGGTGTATTCCGTGTTGTTCGACAAATACAGCCGGCCTATCGAAACCCCGATCGCAAACCTGCGTCCCGCCCGCGAGACCTGTGAGCAATGCCACTGGCCGAACGTCTTCACCGGCGTCAAAGAGCTGTCGAAAACCTATTATCCTATCGATACGACCGAATCGGAACCATGGACCATCGTCATGAATCTGAAAATCGGTGGCGGGCAGAGTGAGCTCGGTCCGACGACCGGGATTCATTGGCACATGAACACCGCAAATATCGTGCGTTACGTGAGCACGGATCATAAGCGGCAGGAGATCCCGTGGATCGAATCAACAGATATTTCGGGGAAAACACGAATTTTCCGTACTATTGAATCCGATTTCGACGATTCCGAACTCGACAACTTTGAAATTCGCAAGATGGACTGCATTGACTGTCACAATCGTCCTTCGCATATCTACTACCCTCCGTTCCGGACGATCAACGATGCGATGGCGCTCAACAGTATCGACAGCACACTGCCGAACATCCGGGCTCTCGCTTCAGCAGCGATGACGAAGGAATACAGCAGCAAGAGTGAAGCACACCGTCTGATCCCGAGTTTTATCCGACGCGAGTTCAACACGCACGCGCCTGAAGTGCTGCGCACCCGTCAGGAAGATCTCGACCGCAGCATCCGCGAGATTCAGTCCATTTACTCACGGAATTTCTTCCCGGAAATGAAAGTGTCGTGGAGAGATTATCCGAACAATGTCGGACACATGTATGACATGGGGTGTTTCCGCTGTCATGACAACAAGCATGTCGCCGACGACGGTACCGTGCTCACCGACGACTGCAATGTCTGTCACACCATTGTCATGCAGGGTCCGACACGGGATCTGAAGCAGAACATCCGCGGAATGGAGTTCGTGCACCCTTCGGACATCGACGAAGCCTGGCGTGAAGTCCCCTGCGCACACTGTCATCTCGGGATTTGAGCGTGAACGATGCGACACGTTTGCAGCTACAGGATGGCGACTTCATCGATTCCGATCTTCAGTTCCGCATATAAAATATCTGCCATACATTGCATGAATGCGCGAATTTTTCGAAGTTTAGATAACGATTCCTGCCACAGGAAATTGTTTCTTCCAGCAAACAATCATAACCACTACAGACAACAGCCGCACCTCCCTCCGAAAGGAATTTTCTATGCTTAATAATCAGATATTTCGATCCTTATTTTTCTTCCTGGTGTTCGGATATGTCGCTGTCCCGGGCGCGACCGCACAGACTGCAGAAGACTGCCTGATGTGTCACAGCGATCCCGATCTGACTATGGAGAAGCGTGGCCGCGAGATTTCTTTGTACACCAACGAGAGCGTTCTCAAGAGATCGAGCCACGCAAAACTTCCCTGCGTCTCCTGCCATACAGGATTTGACCCGGACGAATTTCCGCACAAGGAGAACATTCAACCCGTGCAGTGCACGAGCTGTCACCAGGATGCTGTCGTCAAACATCAGTTCCATGCCGTACAGCTCGCGTCAGCGCGGGAAGATGGGACACTGCAGTCAGACTGTAAGGACTGTCACGGTACGCACGACATACTGCCTCTCGACAATCCGTCGTCATCCTTCCACCCCGATAACCTGACAAGCAGTTGCGCGAAGTGTCATGGAGATGTCACCGAATCTTTCCTCGCATCCGATCACGGCAATGCCTTGCAGCGAGGCGACGATAATGCACCGACCTGCATCTCCTGCCATACCATCGATGTGACGGGACACCAGGGCAAGCTCAGCACCGTCGAGACCAAACTCGTGCAGGACAAGCTCTGCCTTGAATGTCATGCCGATGCCGCGGATGTGCGCAAACGTATGGGGCCGACTGTGTCGTTCATCCGCGCGTACGAAGGAAGCGTACACGGTGCCGCGTTACGTGGTGGGAACGGCGATGCGGCCAATTGCGTTGATTGTCACGGCAGTCATGAAATGAAGCGCGCCTTCGATCCGGAATCCCGTGTCCACAAACTGAACATTGCCGAGGACTGTGGACAGTGCCACGGTGAGGTAATGGACGAGTTCAACCAGAGTATACACGGACAGGCGATTGCCGGCGGTAATATGGGTTCGCCTACCTGTACCGATTGTCACGGTGAACACAACATTTTCGACGTACAGGATCCACGTTCACCGGTGTTCGCACGGAATCTTGCCCGTGAGGTCTGCTCCCCCTGCCACGAATCGCTCGCGCTGTCGGAAAAATACGGGCTCGATACACGGCAGGTGCGGACATATGAAGACAGTTATCACGGTCTCGCGCTCGTTGGTGGTTCCGCCAGTGTCACCAACTGTGCGAGTTGTCACGGGGTACACAATATTCTTCCTTCGAGTGATCCGCGGTCACTGATTCACAAGGACAATCTTGTCAGCACTTGCGGCAGTTGTCATCCCAATGCGAGTGTGCGTTTTGCTACAGGAAAAATCCATGTCTCCGAGCGTAACGCCGAAGAGGATCCGATTCTCTACTGGATTTCGACAATTTACATTATCCTGATCATCGTGATCATCGGTGGCATGTTGCTGCACAACATTCTGGACTTCCGCCGCAAAGCCATCGACAAGCTCAAGATCAGACGCGGACACCTTCCGCATCATGCCGGCAGTGTCCGTCTGCACGTGCGCATGACGCGCAACGAGCGTCTGCAACACGCTACACTGCTTATCAGCTTCTTCATCCTCGTGATCACGGGGTTCATGTTGCGTTTCCCGGATTCATGGTGGGTAATCCTGATTCGTGATATCAGTGAATATGCGTTTGAAACCCGTTCTCTACTGCATCGTATCGCCGGTGTGGTGATCATAGGTGTCAGCATGTATCATATATTCTATCTTGCGCTCACCGAACGCGGTCGTCAATTATTCAAGGATCTGCTGCCGCGGTGGAAGGACGCAACCGACGCCTATGGTCTTATCAAGTACAACCTCGGTATCTCCGAAATCAAGCCGAAGTTCGATCGCTTCTCTTATATAGAGAAAAGCGAATACTGGGCACTGGTCTGGGGCAATATTGTCATGGGTGCGACCGGTATCATCATGTGGTTCAACGAGTTCTTTCTCGAAATCTTCACCAAACTCGGTTATGATATCGCGCGTGTGGTGCACTATTATGAGGCATGGCTCGCCACACTGGCCATTCTCATCTGGCATATATATTTCGTCCTGTTCAACCCCGACGTCTACCCGATGAATCTCGCCTGGCTCAAAGGCACGATCACTGAGGAAGAGATGGAGCACGAGCATCCGCTTGAGCTCGAGCGCATCCGCGAAGAGCGCAGAAAGAAATCAGACGAGGGAGACGACGACGGTGATATGATTGATATTCCCATCAATGAGTAATCTCGGACTGCTCATTCCCGTGACACGCCAAAGGCCCCGCAACACGGGGCTTTTGGCGTTGAAGCAGGTACAGGAGCGCATCGATCAGATTTGCGATCGTGGGCCTGGAGCGTCCCGGATATCGAGATCGCATGTGATCTGTGTCGGCAATGATGCAGTAGCGAGGAAGGATATCACCTGAAGCGTACTGTGGGGAGGGTAATCAGTGGATAATGGAGAACACAATGCTGAGCCCGATGACAAGAAGGACCAAAACAGTAATACCGACGTAGTGCCAATCCGCTTCGACAGCGAAGGTCCATCCGGTAATCAGCAGCCGGAGTATGGGTGTGAGCATCAACACGAATATCCCGGCATAAAGAAAGACATACGGATTCAGCAGGATTGCTACGATCGATTGTTCATGCAGCGTGCGCAGCCATTCCGTATCGAACACCGGCAGTGTTGCATCGTACCATTCCGGTTGCGACGCATACAGCACGAAACCGATCACCAGAAGTGTGCCGCTGACCAGTACCCCCGCCATCAATGTCCTGCTCACTATCCGTTCACGTCGCATCTTCACTTCCTGTCTCTTCACTCTTCACTCTTCACTCTTCACTCTTCACTCTTCACTCTTCACTTTCAACTTATCACACCTCCCCTGCCACCATCCTCACTGCCACGATGATGATAAGCACAATAAACACCATCACAATCGTGCGGCTGTGGAGTCGCATCCCCAGCATTGTCCCAAAACGTGTGCCTGAGAGCACGCCAAGGACGGCGGCAGCGGTATACAGCGGGTTGAGGTGTCCGTAGGAAAAGTAGATGAACGCGCTGGCCACAGCTGTAACGCCGATCATGAAATTGCTTGTCGCTGTTGCGGCTTTCATCGGGACACCGGAGACGGCATGCATGACCGGAACTTTGACCAGTCCCCCGCCGATGCCGAGCAGACCACTGAGATTGCCCGCAAGCAGGGAGGCCATCATCGATGTGGGAAGGCGGCGCACACTGTAGCGCACTTCCTGCTTTTCCGCTGCGTCGTAGAAGGCGCCACTGATACGGGCTGCGGGATCGTATTGCACGGCACCGACATTGCGTGCACGGGTACGCCGCCACATCAGTCCGGCCATGAACAGAAGAAAGAAGGCGAAGAGGCTACGCAGAATATCCCCCGGCAGGTGATTCGCCGTGATTCCGCCAAGTACGGCGCCGACAGTTGTCATGACTTCGAGTGTCATACCGAGGCGGATATTACTGATGCCCTTATCGACATACACCGAAGCTGTCGCGCTCGAGGTGGCGATAATGGTGACGACGCTGGTGGCCACTGCCTCGTGCATCGGGAGTCCGAAGCCCATGACCAGGACGGGGATGAGAAAGATTCCGCCTCCGATACCCAGCAGGGCACCGAGTGTTCCGGTAATGGTACCGGACAAAACGACGAGGAGGAAGAGAAGAGGTGACATGGCTTACCGTAGGGCTGCATCCGGCAATTCGGAGGTTGTATTCCTGGCCGCAGGCGATCCGCTGCATCAGGTCAGTGGTCTGCATGGTCAAAACTGCAGTCCAGTCATGTAACATCCCGGATCACGAAGCATCGGCGGCATGTGAAGTGCGGGGCACTCCGATACAGTTGGCACTCCCGGCAGGACTCGAACCTGCGACCCTCTGCTTAGAAGGCAGATGCTCTATCCACCTGAGCTACGGGAGCGAAATAAAATTAACGACTTAGTATCGGATGCATGAGTGTTTTATACCCGTTTTTGTTCCGATATTTGTTCCTATTTGTTCCATCTGTCGAAGCATGAATTATTAATAGATCATCTGCTTTTCCAGTGTAACTCATTATATTTGAATAGTTCTTGCATCTTTCGGAACAATTTTTATTTTACGCCGTGCGAACTGCGCCATCAACGCACAGATTTTTGTTCCGATTTTTCTGATTTTTAAAAGGTGCTCCATGGAAATCGGCGATTTTCGCCTGTTTATCGGTGACCGGGAAAAAGGAACATGATCGGTCGACTTCATCTGCCTCGACGAAAACGGGAAGCCTCGCAGAAGGAAGATCACGACCGGAACAACCAACCGAAAGATCGCCGCGAAGCTCGCACCAGAACTCATCGCAAATTATCGTCCTCGATCCAGAAGAAAAAATACCAAACTTCCCCCTCAGCTACAAGAGGAACTCCCCGACATCCCGAAGCCTACGGCGAGTACCCGTCTCAAGCATGTTCAACGCTATTTCTTCGCTCTGTATGACGGCTCTTTTGAAAAAAAGACGTTGGGACTGCTCCAGTCGAGTTTCAACTCCTTGATCAAACACGTGGGCAGCAAACCCATTGGAGAAATCGACTCACTCGACATTCAGAAGTGGCACAGCGGCTTCCTGAGGGAGCGCACCAGAGATTTGGGAAAGCATATCAGCACCACACGAGGTTTATCCGCATATCACCGCATGCTCCAAGCCCGCTTCAATGATCTCGTCAAGGCGAAGATCCTCCTCGATAATCCCTTGAAAGGACTGAAGCCGAAGGATCTGAAACGGGATGTTCAAGGTCGTGCATGGACTCAGACGGAGATCGATCAAATCTTATCGGCCGCAGACGAACTGACAAAACCGAAGGACAGACGCAAACGCTCGACGGTCCTTCCCCTCCTCCCGCATTTCCTACGGATAGGATTAAGCACCGGATTACGGACGGATGAACTGTGTGATCTCAGATGGGATCAGATACTCGTTGATCCCACAGACGAAAAGAAAAAGATTTATTTTTTGGAAAACGACACGAAAACGGATATTGCAGGCAAAGTGACTCTGAGTAGAAGAGTCATCAATCTTCTTGATGAGATCAACGAGCACTACGATAGTCTCGTGATCAGCAGTGATCTTAAAAACCCTGATGAAGAGAAAAACCCCTTCGCTTACAATGCATTGTCTCATTTCCCAGACCTCGAACCAATGGAGGCGATAAGATACTACTGCATTCGACTATTCGGGTTACCACATGGACAGAATATATTTGAACGACTTAATAAAAGGCCCGGTCTCACCTATGTTTTCGAGCACGGGAATGGCCGGAAGTGGACTACCACGAATGTAGCGCATAATTTCAAAAAGATTATCAAACGCGCTGGACTTCACCCAAACGGGCCAAAGAGATTCAGTCCATACGAGACACGACACACGTTTGCCGTGCATGCGATCAAACGAGGACTTCCTTTGTCCGAAGTCCAATCCACCCTTCGCCATCAGGACATCAACCTCACAGCACTTTATGCGACAACTGACCGGATCGACATGACGGTAGCTTTCAGGAGAGTTGTCAAGGTGGAGCGCCGCGTGGTGCATGGCGATATGGGCAGGGTTGACGGCGCTCTCTCTGCTTCCGCCAGTACAACTATCAACACGGCATTTATTGAGCGCAGCAACCTTGATTGGCGACTCTGGGACGCGCATTTGCGAAGAAAATCGCTGACATTTTCGAAAGCCATTCGGTGGTTGCGGGCAAAGTTCTCAATATGCGTTGCGTTTTACAATCTGATACGCCCGCATTCGTCGCTTCCAGTGTGCGTGAAAGGCAATAATTACATGACCCCGGCGATGGCAGCAGGACTGACCGACCATAGATGGACTCCTATGGAGCTATTGGTCTATCCTGCACGATGTCAATGATATGGGGACATTACCACAAAACATCAAAACGGACATTTTGCCTGAAACCTACCGCTAATTCTCTCGTTGCCAACCCAAAACCAGACCGAGTCCCAAAGCTCCACCTTCGATTGGGTGGTACCCACCAAAAAAGCAACTCGCTTTTAATCGCAGAGCAAGCACAGGACTAATGAGCATAAGCGTCACCGCGCCTCCGAGTTTAAGGCCTTGAGACCTGCGTAATTCCTTCTTCTTATATTCTCCATCGATGTTGCGACCAATATAATAGTCCCCATAACGAATTGTCAAACCCGCAAGAACATCCGTGCGGAGCATTGAAATGTGGTAAGTATGACGCAGGAGTAGATCGTAATCGGTGCACCGATATCCCTTATTGTAATGATAACCTATTCCGTCAATCGGCATTGGCCAATCAAAATAAGAAGTACCAAGTTGGAAGCCGAACAGAGAAGATGATCCACTTGGGTGTTTAAGTGCAACTGCATCCAAATCGACAGCAACACTCCTCGAATACGTAGGGGTACTACTGACAGCAAAGAGGGCGAAATCGACTTGTAAAGCCTGAATGGAAACATTACGTTGCCAGCCAGTTACTGTGGTATCCTGCGCCCTAATCTCACCGTTCAGTGCTGTTAAGAGCATTGCAGCGAAGAACACGGTTCTGATGGTTGACATGTGTGTCTCCGATTGAGAAAACTAGCACTTGCTTGTAACGGTGGTCAGCGATTGCTCTCGCCAGTGAAACGTCTTCCGCCTAAAAGGAAAGCTGTAGGGCTGAAACCTGGGAGAAACCGGGCAGGACCACGATCAATCGCGGGAAATCCTACAGGCTGTTCGCTTGTCCAATCCTCGGGTCGGTTCTTTGAGCATTTCCGACATTCAGGATAGTGCTTGCAATACAAGTACCCATACCTTTGAGTCCTGTCCTCTATCCAGTCCGTTTTCGCTATTTCCTCGCAAAATTTCTTTACCGACTCTCTGAAGTACTTGCACGCATTTCGCCAGTCATTTGGGTAGTTTATATCCCAATAGGTTTCGTCAGGGGCTGGAAAGACGTAGAGATCCTTCCAGCCTAATTCGAGTGCAGCGGAAACTAGCGTCTGGATCTCATCAACATCATCTAATAGATGGAGCCACGCACCACGCATTTTTCTAGCGATGTCTGGTTCATAATCGCGCCAATAGTACCAATCCTGAGACTGATAATCGCTACCAAAGTGAATCCACGGGAAATCTCCACCTACATAGGCGTCCGCATCATATTTTGTATCGAAAATGTAGTCTGCATAACCCCCTACATCAGCAACATCGACTCCCCAGTCAAATGACCACCTAAGTTTAATCGCATCATAGGCACCAACACCGAAATATGTCCCATACCCATCTCCAGAGAAAAAAGGATCTTCGTTCTCTCGGCCACGACGGATAGCATCATATAAACCACGTAGCATGCCTCGGAATTGCGGATTATCATTGATCGGGTCCTCGCCTGAAGCTTGTTCCCAAGGTTCATCCATGAAAAGTGCATAGAACGGAATGATTGTGTCCGTCTTCCACAGCTCCTCGTATATTCTCTTCAGGAAGTAGTGGAGTAACTGTTCAGTGCATCTCTTCACCTCCTCTTCTGTTGCTAGGGAGAGGTCAAAAGTAAGAGCCTCTCTTTCAATCAGGTCAAGCGTCTCATATTTCGTCTTTGTCTCCTTAACAGATTCATCTGGCGATCGTAGTAAATATTTTGGTACGCGATACCAATACTCACCTACTCGCAAGAGCCCACAATCCCATCGTTTTGGATACCAGAACTTTGTTGCCTCGACGACGAAATACCATTGTGTGTTCACTATGTTCGAAGCTGTCTGGATAGTAAGTACTAGTTCATCCGGAGACCATCCTGCTTCACGAGTCCGTAGCAAAGAACCATCGGTTGTATGTATGACAAGCTTGGTCATGCATGTAGTGCGCAACCATTTCAGCAAATCAAGCTCTGCTTCGTATAGTTTAATTGCCTCCCGTTTCTCCTCCGTGTCAGGATTAAGTACCGCTTCTT
Organism: Bacteroidota bacterium; assembly: GCA_018224345.1. GTDB lineage: Bacteria > Bacteroidota > Ignavibacteria > SZUA-365 > SZUA-365 > SZUA-365. The sequence continues at coordinate 978 of JAGTUW010000177.1, read as the reverse complement.
CGTATTGTTCGGGTGTGAGAGTTGCGGTGAGACAAATATTAGGTGGCTGAATGATCAGCGCACGCCCTCGTTTTCCTGGGTCGTTGAGTGCGATTTCCTTGTAACAAGCCGGTGGCACCCATGAGGGATCTAGTCCTGTTATTCCAATCCAATCCATCTCGATTCTCCGTAATTACGACGTATTCGAATAATCGGAGGAGATCTCACTTGAGGAATGGTCTCACTCCAGGTAACATGCAGATTGCATTGTCAACGAACGAGAATAGGGTTCGTTAGGGAACCGAAATGATGATCAGTTCATACATTGCATAATTTGTCCCATCGTAAGTCCAAATTCCGAGCGTATATTGACCATACTTCCGCAGTACCAAAGTAAGCGAGACTGTGCCAGACCATGATCCATCTGCCCATCTAATTACGGGTATTGTTCCTTGCTTATCCCCTCGTGTTGCTGCGTTATTCAGAAAAGATATCTGGACCTCTTCAATCGGCGTGCCTTCAAAAGCAATGCTCAAGGCATTGGTCCAATCCGTTCCTCCACGTAGAAAGATCACTTTTTGTAATGGAATGGCAAGATTAGCATCATCATTCCAAGTCAGATGAGAGAATTCCCATTGTTTGGCATCTGCGACCTTCTGCGCATCGTCGGTCCCAAGAGCGCTCACCTTTGGTGTAGAGAGAATAGACAAGGGTGTTGTTGCCCATGTTTGGTCTGCAAAGGTGCTGCTGTTGTACAGTTCTCCGGTCGTTGCGGCAAGAGTGGCGTCAGCAATCAGATTTCTTGGATCTTCTGGACAGATAGATGCCAAATCATACCATGAGCGTACCTGATGAATAGGTGCGCATCCCTCTTTGCTCGGTGAGTTCATCATTGCTCCTCCACTTTTTACGATAATGATGTTTAGTTGCTTGGGGAAGATAAACCCGGATAATCGCGTTGTCAAGGGGTACCAAATTTATGACCACTTATCGCTATGC
>JAGTUW010000176.1 GCA_018224345.1 Bacteroidota bacterium | reverse complement strand
GATTATTAAGAAAAAAACAATAATATAAGAAAAACCTGTGCTCATGACCCCTGTAAGACCGCAGAGCGGTGTGTGATGAGTGTGTGGAGTTGTAATAGTGGCTGTCCCGTTGTGGAGACGGATCTCGTCGCCAATGCCAAAGGACATTACAAAAATAAGACGCATGAGTGCTGTGTGCAAACATGCGTCTTATTCTTTTCTGCGAAATGTATTGAACTGCGGTTGTCAGTAGCTGACGGCGTTTAGGTCAGGAGACCGGCTCCAGACGTGCTTCGGGCCGTGTAAACGGTGAGAGTTCCAAGAGGCGGCCTTCCAGAAGCTCAAGTTCGCTGTACATTCGATCGAGCATGTGTTCAGATTCTTCGCGGATTTCGGGAATCATGCCGCGATAGTATTCGATACCGTCGAGCAGATTGTCATGGAACGCCTGCAATAAGGTGCGTGCCTTGTTCTGCAGATTGTCCACCCTGCCCTGCAGTTCGTCGACGTTCTTCTCGAGCAGGCGCTGGTAGTAATCGATGTACAACTGCAGTTCCTTTATGAACATGTACGGGCGCGACGGATCGGTCATCAGGTTCAATCTGCCGTAAATGTGATCGACCATTTCGCGCAAGGTTGAAATCCGGGAATAATACGCAAGGTTCGGCCCGGGACATACGGATACGGCTTTGCTGAGCTTGGCGGGCGCGATGTCCTTGATTTTCAGCACGCTGATGGTCAGTCCTTCACACAGGCATTCCTTCTGCGTCGCCGCCGCTGCGGCATCACGGTATTCCTGCGTGTGTTCGAGATGATGCTCCCGCAGGTCGGCGAGCTTTTTTTTCAGATACGTTATGGAAGCCGTACATATGGGCTTGTCGGAAAATTCCGTGTTGAACGTGAGATATTTCTTGACACAGGCGCTCCCCGGTTTCCCGGCATCGATCAGTTGCTGCTTTTCAATGTCCTTGCTGTTGCCACGGAGATTGTTGAACGGTACACCAAGAGGGGAAACTTCACTCAGATACAGATCCTCTGATGTCGCTGTGCGCAATTTTTCAAGTGTCTCGTCATCAACGTTCATGACTTCGGGGACGAGGAGGAAGGGACTGCCCCAGCCGACGGAACTGACTGCATAGCGTCGCAGGAGAAAATCGTGTTCCTTCTTTGTTCCGACACCCCCCTGGACGGTGACATCGATGGCCATATCCCCGGGATTGATGTTTATGCCCCGTGTCTGCATGGCGGCAAAGAACAGGTTTCGCTGCTCATCAAGTAATTCGTCACGCCTTGTATGGAATTCCTCAAGTATGGGACCAAGCAGATAACCGTCCGTTGCGAATGCATGTCCGCCGCAATTGAGGCCAGATTCGATGCGGTACTCGGAAATCCATATGCCCTTTTTGGCCATGAATTTCCCCTGTATCATTGCAGAACGGAAATCACTGACCTTGATGGTAATGCGCTTTTTAAGATGTCCGTCCGCGTCGGGAAAAAAGTCGGCAAATTGACTGCAGTAACTATAAAGCCGCGGATTCATCCCTGCCGAGAGAACGACAGAGCTGTCAAGATTACTGTTCGCAAACCCACGAAGTGCAGCATGCGCGTCATTGTATTCAGTGGGTAAAAGTTCACCCGACCGTGTCCTGTTCGCCTTGTCCACTTTTGTCATGATATTCACGTCGATGGAGCCGGGCGTCATCGATGCGCGCAGTTCCTCCTGAAGGCGAGCCCGCTGTGTATCGTCAGGCTCTGCTTGCATTGCCAGATAGCGCTGCTTCAGTGGGGAGTCGTCGGGCAGCATGGTGAAGTATGTGGACGTATCGCTGCCGTGATCAAAACTTCCATTCCGGATGGCGGCAAAGTCCTGCTCGACGATGCGTTTGATCAGATTGAGGTATGCTGTAATCCGTCGTGCCCGTGCGTCGTCTTCCCTGTCGCTGATAGGATCGAATGACCAACCGTAGCGCTCGCTGTAATGGCGACGAAGGTGCTCGAGCAGGCCGTCATCGACAAGAGAAATAACCGATGATATTCCGTATTTCGCCACCTTGACCGGAGCGTCCACCGAGAACGCGACTCCGAGCACGGGGATGTGGAATGTATGTGGGTGTGTCATTTTCATGAGACCTTCTTTCTACGTTCTTTCAAATGAAAGATCCATCTATGAAAGATACTCCGTTATCGACCCGGAACAAAGGGAAAAACGCATACTTTCCTGATTGTTTTCGCTTACGTGCACGAGCCGCGATCTCGTGCTGCCTGTTGTGTTGCGCCGTGTGTCATTCCGAACCGTGTGTCATCTGGCGCAGTCTCAGAATACGTACCGAATCAGCGGAGGGCGTTGAAGGCTTTGTTGCGGATGAGTGCGTATTCGATGTTGTTGAAATTCCAGTTCGCCACTTCGTAATACAGTTCCTGGGCCTCCTCTTTTCGGTCCAGGCCATCGAGGGCAAGAGCGCGGTAATAAGTAACCTGGATCAGATCGGGAACGGCCTCATCAAGGTGTTCGAGTGCGCTGACGTAGCGTTGTTTTGCAAGAGCGATGCGTCCGAGGAGCAATTCGGTTGGTTCCCGTTTTCTGGCGTCACGGACATTCCTCAGGAAATCGATGGAGCGCACGGTATGTCCGTGGGCTTCCTGGAGATTGCCACGCTGCAACGCGATTCTCCCTGCAAGCAGGGCAATTTCTGATTCAGTAATACTGGTGTTCGATGCAGTACCGATTTCTTCGGCGACCGCACGTGCGTACCTGGTGTATGCTTCGTGCGCCTTCTCGGCTACGTCGAATTGTCGGGCTTCAAGAGCCATGAGAACCCGATTGAACCAGATATCGGCAAAAATCTGGAAATCGACTTCTGCATCGTACCCCAGCAAGGGGAGACTGTGCAACAGCGCCTCATTTTCATGCAAGGCTTCGGTGACATTTCCTTCATAGAGCCATGTGAAGGTCCGGTAATTTGCAGATAGCGCTTTCGCAGGGCCACGTCCGTAGTCGACAGCCAGTTCAAAATCCTTGCGTGCATCATTGTACAGTCCAATAAAGGTCAGTGCGTGTCCGCGTTTGACATAGGCAAGATAGGAGGTTCTGTCGAGTAACATCGCACGGGTGTATTCACCGCGTGCATTCTCAAGCTGTTGGTCCGCCCGGTATACGTCCCCGAGAACGATATGTGCTTCGGCCTCGCTCGGATAGAGCGTGACATAATGTTGGGCGTAGCGCAATGCCTCGTGAAGTGAGCGGGGCTCGTTGAAGAGATAGGAACTGGCGAGCCCACGCAATGCCGGAGCGAAAAATCCATTCAGATACAGAGCCTCTTCGAGTGTGGAGCGCGCCTCGTAGGTCCGTTTGTCGGCATCGAGGACGATGGCATATTCATAGAGTGCACGTGGGCTCCTCGGATATCGGTCCACCAGCCGCCGGGCCAGCATGCGTCGTTCCGGTACCGCACCTTCCATCTCGGCGATCATCATGGATATGAGAAGACGTTCTCCCTCGGATGCGGATTTCGCATGTTGCTCGGCCTGGTCTGCGAATGTTTTCCATGACGATGTGGTGGTCGCGGTACGCGCACGATAGAAATATGCCAGAGCGAAGGTGCTGTCGAGGCCGATCGCCTGATCGAGCAATAATCGCGCATCATCAATTCGTCCGACATCATAGGCGTCGCGTGCGCGTGCGAACAGCCTGCGCGCTTCCTCCGACTCTGTGGTCACGGGAATTGCAGCATTGTTGTCGGTAGAGGATGTGCAGGCAAAAAGCAGAGCGATGATGAAGCAGCTCAACAGGATAGGCTGTGACACTGTCTGCATGCGTTTCATGATGATCTCCGTGGAATGCGTGATATGCGAGTCTTCGGTGAGTCGTACAGGAATCCGTGTCATCGTGTTGACCTCTCTTTACTGGACACGTCCCCTCCTAAAATCGAAACTTCGCAACGCATTGTCAAGAACGCGATTGATTTTTCATGCACCTGGTCCTCACATTTCGATCACAGGGCGCTGGCTACAATTGGGAAGAGGCGGTGTTGTAGATATGCTTCCAATAAAGTAGATTGTCAGCTAACGTGCTCAATGAAAGTCATGACATCAGACCGACGGCAATGCGTCGTCATTTCAGCCTTGAACTCAGGATTCCCATGCTTCTCCGGAATCGTTCAGATATTCGCATCGCACTGATTTTTTTCGCTGTGGCTGGCGTATGGATACTTTTTTCTGACGCGGCCATGTTTATGTTGTTCCCGGAAATCGAGAATATCCGCATGGTTGGTACTCTCAAGGGAATGCTCTTTATCACTGTCACCGGCCTGTTGCTGTTCTGGCTGCTGCACCGCGACCTGCGCATTCAGAGGGAGAAGCAGGAGGAAATCCGTGCGCTCAATACCTTGCTGACTTCCGTGCTCGAACCGATAGAGGAGGTGCTGTTCGTTCTCGATACCCAGCACCGATTGCGCTATGTGACGAAGGGCTCCAGGAAAGTCACCGGTGTCAGCCCGCAACTGGGTGAGGGTATATCGCTCTGGCATGTGCTGTCGAAGGATTTATCGATCTCACTGCGTCCACTGGTTGAGGATGTCTTATGCGGGGGAGACGATCGCCGGCTGGAACTGAGAACAGAAGACGATCGTGTATGGTCAGCACGCAGCTACCCCGTGCAGGGTGGTGCCGCTCTGATGCTCACGGATATCACCGAGCGACGGGTGGAGGAAGATCGCATTCTCCGGATGCAGATCGAGCGTGAAGAAGCGCTGATCGAATTGCGCATGCATATCGATCGCATGCCCATCGCCTATATTGTCACAGACTGCGACTTCCGTCTTCAGTATTTTAATCCCGCCGCGGAAAATATGTTTGGTTATTCGATGGAAGAAGTCAGAGACCGGCAACCCTATGGTATGATATTTCCCGAGGAGGAGCGTGAGGCATTGGATGCCGCGCGCAAGAGCTGGGGGCAGGGGCGCCTCAACACTCACGACCGGTATATGAATCGAAGGAAGGACGGGCGCCTGCTCGTCTGCGATTGGTTCAATACTCCTGTACTCAGCCGGGATGGAAGCATCGAAAAGGTGATATCCATGGTGCAGGATGTCACGGAAGCCACGCACATGGTCGAAGCGCTCCGGATGAGCGAAGAACGGTTCCGGCTGTTGTTCGAACGCGCCAACGACGGCATCCTCACAATTCATGAGGGGGTGTTTACTTCTTGTAATCAAAGTGCCGCTCGCATGTTGAAACGAGAGCCAGCCGACATCATCGGCAAACGCCCGGTGGCTCTCTCCCCACCGTTGCAATCTGAGGGAAAACGATCCTCAGACATGGCGGATGAATTCATGAAGCGGGCTCTCAAGGCAGGTGGGTCTGTATTTGAATGGCTGCACCACCGCGGCGACGGCACGGAGGCAGTCATCGAAGTCAGCCTTTCCAGAGTCGATCAAAATGATGGCTCCTTTCTTCTCTGTCTGTGGCGCGATGTTACATTGCGACGGAAAGCGGAAGAAGAACTCATCACCTCTCATACACGGCTGCGTGCTCTCGCCGTACGGCTCGACGAGGTGCGAGAGGAAGAGCGCCTGCGGCTGTCGAGAGAATTGCATGACGGAATCGGCCAACTGTTGACCGGAATCAAGATCGATATGTCGTTGTTGCGACGCTATCTCGGCGGGACGACGGCGATACAAGAACCCAAGGTCGAACAGACAATCTCCTCCGTCGATCGACTGCTCGACGATACGATAGTGCAAACCCGTGAGCTCGCACGCAGCCTGCGGCCGGGCCTGCTCGATGAAGTCGGTGTGGTCTCCGCACTCCGCATGCTTTTTGAGGATTTCGAAATACGCAGCGGTATCACGTGCAGCATGGATTTGACGGCGGCCAAACTACCGCTGACTTCACGCCAGCGTCTTGCAGTATACCGTATTGCCCAGGAAGCCATTACAAATATCACACGACATGCTGGCGCAGGAAATGTGGCCGTGACGCTGCAACTGCAGAGTGAACGTCTCATGTTCGAAATTCATGATGACGGGCGGGGGGTGCGTGAGAATGAGCTCAAAAAGCCTGGATCACTCGGCATAGTCAATATGACCGAGCGCGCTGAATTGCTCGGAGGCTTCTGCCGCGTCTTTGCAGCAGTAGAAGGTGGAACCACTGTCCATATCGAGTTTCCTGTTCACCCGGTGCATGAGAGGTCGGCATGATCCGCATCCTCATCGCAGATGATCACGGTATCGTACGTGCGGGACTGAAGAACATTCTTTCTTTCGAAAGCGATATCGAAATCGTCGCCGAAGCCGCCTGTGTCGACGATGCCATGGATCTCGTCTACCGACACAAACCCGATGTGTTGATACTCGATATCTCCATGCCGGGACGAAGCGGACTCGATGCCATCCCGGATATCAGACGTATTTCTCCGCAGACCCGTATCCTCATACTGACCATGTATGCCGAAGAAATGCATGCCCTCCGTTGTATCAAGGCGGGAGCTGCCGGTTACCTGACCAAGGATGCGGTACCGGAAGCGCTGGTCACCGCAATACGGCGCCTTCGCGCCGGCAAAAAATACATTTCACCGGATCTTGCCGAACAACTTGCCTTCGAAGTAAGCAGCCCTTCACCCGCGGAACCGCTGGCTCTGTTGTCGCCGCGCGAACACGAAGTGCTGCGTCAACTCGCGCTGGGACACAAGCCCGCCGCCATCGCCGATTCGCTCGGACTCAGTCCGCGTACCGTCGGTACCTACCGCCGCCGTGTGCTTGAGAAATTGCAGCTGACTTCCACGGCCGAACTTATCCACTTCGCTCTCACGCATAACATCATCTGACCATCATCATCGTTATTCCGTCGTGTAACGTTCCTGGAATTCCGGGGAGTCAGCGTGCATGGTGTACGCATCCCGCGTACACGGTCACATCCATTCCACTGACATGAGAAGTGGGTATTCCGGCAGGCAAACAGGGCAACGCCGATGACAGCGTGCGTGCCAGCACAAAGTAATTTGTACTTGGTAGAATTAATCAGGAAATCAAATGCGTGGTTTGGACATACTGATCGTTGACGACTCGAAGCTTATCGGAGAAAGACTGATTCGGCTTTTGCATGGGCTGCCTGCAGCGCGGTCAGTGCATTTAGAGGACGGTCTGGTCAGTGCGGCTGCATACCTGGAGAATATCGCCCCTGATCTGTTGATTCTTGATCACCATTTCCCCGAAGGCTATGGCTCGGAATTACTCGAACGGTCAAAAAACCGGCTCGAGGGTACGCATATCATACTGTACTCCGCCTTCGGCTCACTGCTTAATGATTCGGAATATCGCAATCACGGTGTCCATGTAGTCCTCGATAAAAGTGAGGCACCGGAAGCTCTTATCAGCCTGGTCGAGTCCATTGCGCGCATCAGAAACGGCAATGACATTGAACAGCCTTCAGGGGCAGTAGGTGTGGAGAAGCTGTGAGAAGGAAGCAGAATAATGACGGAAACAAAGCATCCCTTCCGGCTGGCAGGCTTGTTCCCGGTAAGGGTGCGTATGAAGAAAGAAAGATGAAACGAAGGATGGAAGAAATAAACGCAGACTCGTTACATGATTACCGGCATTCCGCTCAGCCAGACGATATCTTCGCCCGGGCTCTGGCATACAGTGCCATTGCGATGGTTATCACGGATGTGGAAGGGATGATTATCGACGTCAATCCAGCATTTACACTGATGACCGGCTATGAAGCCGGGGAGGTCGCGGGGAAGCATTTTCTGCTGTTCAATGCTGCAAATGACACGAATGGAAGCACATTGGCTCGATGGAAGAAACAACGAGCAGGCGAGGTGTGGCATGATGAGCGACGGAAGCGGAGAAAAGATGGATCTCTTTACTGGGAGGCACTGTCCGTCTCGCCGCTATTGTACGACAACGAGGTCACACATTTCATCGTCAATCTTGAGGACAGAACGGAACATTGGAAAATGCATGAAGAATTGATGCAGAAAAATGCGGAAACGGAAAAGATTGCTGCTTTGAAGGATGCCTTCTTCGCCACTATTTCGCATGAAATTCGTACACCGCTCAACATCATTCTCGGGTTTTCCGCACTGATAGAGGAACAATGCAAACCCCTGATCAATCAGGAAGAGGGTGAATACTTCGACAGTATTCGTCAAGCCGCAGGACGTCTTACACGTACCATGGAACACATGCTCAGCCTCTCTTCGCTCGTCTCCGGCAACTACATTGCCACACCAGAGAATTATGATGTGGTCAGAGGAGTCGACAGATTGATACGCCAATTCGCACCACTCGCAGCGGAGAAACAGATTCAGCTTGAATTCGACCACGCGTTCGAAGCCCTCAACGTTCGCCTCGATCGCAATGCATTCGAGCAGGCAATACAGAATCTTATCGATAACGCCGTGAAATTCACGCAGCAAGGCGGCGTTGTTGTGCGCCTCCATAACGAGGCGGAGGCGGCCGTGATCGAAGTCTCGGATACCGGTGAGGGCATGACAGCGGAATTTCTGAATCACGTGTTCACACCCTTCAACCAGGAGGAATGGGGCCTCACAAGACGTTATGACGGTCTTGGTCTCGGTCTCACACTGTCAAAAAGTTATATAGAAGCCTGCTCCGGCAGTATTGATGTTAAAAGTAAAAAAGGCGAGGGGACGTGCTTTACAGTCCGCCTCCCGCTGCGGAATTGAGAATTTCTCCCTCCTCTCTCACAGAATCTCCGGTTCGTTCTGATACCGTGCACCCATAACGACCGGGCCGGGGATTCTCCTTTCTCAACTCAGCCCACAGCGTCTCCGTTTCGTTCCAGCATCTTACCCCACCTATAACGAACGCCGCGGAGTATGCTTACCCTCCAGAGAGCCCCGTTTCATTGACACTCTCTCAGTCAATTTGAAGCGGGGTTTTCTCGTCGAGTCCCACCTCCCCACATCTCTCGGAGAAGCTTGCGAGGCGTTCCGGTCCACGAGCTCCCTCACCTTCTGTTCAGGGAAGGAGTCGGCAACCACCTTTTTGATTCCTCAGACGGGGCCACCACGGGAAAGTATGGGGGCGCCTTGTCTGAATCTTCCTCACAGCGAAGTCATTACTGACGCTGCATGGATGTCCGGATTCCGGATTGATAAATGAAAATCTGGTCCGGAAACCGAACGCGATGCATAGTATAACAGCTCAAACGTCTTGTATTCGCATGTTTGTCATGTTGGCACGGTCTTTGTACTAATACGGGCAGTTGACTTGTTACACCGACTTGGATCAGAGACATGAAAAGCACAATGATACTTACCAGCCTTCTCCTCACCGCCACATTGTTTGTTTTCAGCCAAACGCAGGCGCAGCAGGTAATCAGCCAGTTCAATTTCAACTCGACCCCGCTTACATCAGCAACGTATGGACCGGGCGCATCGTCTGCCAATGCCTCTGCCAGCAGCGGCGGAACGGGTGTGCGTTTTGCGACAGGCGGACCCTCGGTCGGGCTCGATCTGGTTGTCTCCGGTGCAACGTTTGATGTGCCCAGCCTCGACGTGTATATAGAATTTGCGCGCAATGAGAGTGATGCAGTGTTTTTTGAGCGTGGCGGAACGAAATTCTACATGACAAACGGACAACTCTACTTCGATTATCGTGTCATAAAAGCAGGGAACGCAGCAGATAATTTCACACTCGGCCCTGCAAGCGCACCGCCCATGGGTGTTTCCGGAGCATACAACACGCTGCGTGTCGTCTATCTTTCCTCGACGGGCGAAGCTGCGGTGTATATCGGTGGGACACGCGTATTGTATAACGATGGTGCCGACAACAAAGACCTGCACTGGCATCAGGCAGGTGACATGATCATTGGCGAAATCATGGACGGTGGCGGCAACAATTTTGAGACTCTCGGCTCCATTACTTTTTACAATGAAGGTGCTTCCGTGCTGCCTGTGGAACTCGTCTCCTTCTCCGCTGCCCTGAAGCATGACGGTGTACAACTGCGCTGGAAGACTGCAACGGAGCTCAACAACTTCGGGTTCGAAGTTCAGCGTTCCTCCGATCGCGATAACTGGGAGACACTGGGTTTCGTTCAGGGGTACGGGACCTCAAATTCCCCGAAATCTTACAACTACGTCGATGCGACGGCCCTGCGTACGGGACACACTGTATTCTTCTATCGTCTGCGACAGATCGACCGTGACGGCACCGACGACTACTCGGCTATTCTCGAAACTCCGCTGATGGATGCACATACCTTCACAATCAATCCCGCCCGGCCGAACCCGTTCAATCCTTCCACCACCGTTGGCCTGAACGTCGACAGCGAAACCACGGTGAGTCTGGTTGTCTTTGATGCCAGCGGACGGGAAGTGGCACGACTGCTGAACAATGAAGTTCTCTCAGCCGGCTACCATGATGTGCATTTCAACGCCGAGCATCTTCCGAGCGGAATTTACTTTGCAACAGTACTGTCCGCGCAGGGAATGCAGACAGTGAAAATGGTACTGCAGAAATAAGCGGACATTTCGTATCTTATTTGCGTCCGACATGTGATGCAGGTGAAATCCTGAAACAGGAGTTTCAGGATTTCGTTCGTATGTTGCATGTTGCATACTCAAATACAGATCAAATACGTTTCACGGATACATGGAGCACAGTTATGCAGGTTAAAGCCCAGGAACTGAAGCAGGACACGCTGCCATTGCGCGCGGTACATCATGTTGAGTTGTACTGCGGGAACGCGAAGCAGTCTGCCTATTACTACCGCCAGGCCTTCGGATTTTCTTTCGTTGCGTATCTCGGACCCGAAACAGGCGTGCGCGATCGCGTCTCCTACGCGTTGCAGCAGGGGAAGGTCCGTTTCATTCTCACCACACCTTTGAAGGAGGATGGTATCACGCCATTTTTGAGCAGGCATGGTGACAGTGTACGCGACATCGCGCTGGAGACTGATGATGCGGAATATTGTTTCCGCACGACAGTGGAACGCGGGGCAACACCCGTGCGCGAGCCGGAGATTATCGAAGATGCATCCGGGCGGGTGAAAGTCGCCACAGTAGCGACATACGGAGATACCGTACATACGTTCATTCAACACATCGATTACGATGGTCCGATGTTACCCGGATTTCAGGCGGTGCCGGAAGATACATTTGCGCGTCCGGTGGGGCTCAAACATATCGACCATATTGTCGGCAATGTGGATTGGGAGCAAATGGACGAGTGGGTACGTTTTTACACCGACGTGTTCGGATTCTCACGTTTCGTCACCTTTGACGACAATGACATCTCCACCGAATATTCTGCGCTTCGTTCCACCGCTGTGTCGAATCACAACAAGTGGATCAAGTTTCCCATCAACGAACCGGCGAAAGGGAAAAAGCGGTCGCAGATTGAAGAATACATCATCTTTCACAACGGTCCCGGCGTACAGCATGTCGCGATCGAAACCGACGACATTGTCAATACCATTGCCAAAATGCGTGAACAGGGTGTTGAGTTTCTCGATATTCCCGACAGTTATTATGATGATCTGCTTGATCGTGTTGGTCCGATCGACGAGGATATCGCACCGTTGCGCGATCTGAACATTCTTGTCGACCGCGACGAGAAGGGATACATGCTGCAGATCTTCACAAAGCCTGTTGAGGACCGGCCGACACTGTTCATCGAAATCATTCAGCGCAAGGGCGCGGAGAGCTTCGGCAAGGGTAATTTCAAAGCGCTGTTCGTCTCTATCGAACGCGAACAGGAGCGTCGCGGGAATCTGTAAGCTCGTGAGTGGAGAAGGGGAAGGTGCATCCTTCCCTGATCCACTTTCTTCGGACTGTTGCGATTCACAGCGGAGTTGTGTTTGTTTACGTTGGTATGGAATTCAAGCGGACCTATATCGACGGGTACAACCTATTGCACAAGGTCAGCCGGTTGGAGCGGTTGATGAAATCGAATGCCGATGCCGCGCGAAGAGGTCTCGTCGAGATGGTCCGCAAACGCATGCGTGGGAAAGGACGCATCACAATAGTCTTTGACGGTCATGGCGAGGTGATAGGTGGAGGAAATGTCATCAGTGTGGTTTACTCCCTGACGCGTACTGCCGACGACTGGATCCGTGTCAATCTCGAACAGGACAGGCAGCCACGGATGGCTCTGGTGGTTTCCTCCGATAATGAGGTCCGCCGCCATGCAGCGGCCTGCGGCGCCCGCCTGATGACGGCGCAGGAGTTCGTGGCTGACCGGAAAACGGAGGACACGGATCAGACGGAGATGTATATCAAAACCCGCACCCTCACGGCGAATGAGATAGAATATTGGAAAGAGCAATTTCGCGATGGGGATGAGAGGCCCTCATCATGATCGGGTTCGTTGCTGGTCCGGGGAGTCGAACACACGCTGGCATGTCAGCTTCGGCGTCAGTCGCATTTTGTGCGATTTCTGACGCTCAGGAATTGGAAATGCCGTGAAAAACGGTTACATTTTCTGTGTCGTCTTTAAAGGAGTCTATTCGTGAATTCGTCCAAAAGCCCATCAGATGTGCCCCTGAAGGAAGAGGTGATCACTGAAAAGCGCACCCCTGCGGGAGAGACACCTCCCAGCAGACCTCCGCAAGATTCGTACGGGCAGCTTGCCATGAGCCGCATACGCAGCTCCATGGAGCAGGTGTATGGTATCACGATGTTTGGACTGAAATTTTTCCGTTATGTTTTTGTTCCGCCTTATGAATGGTCACAGGTGCGCAAGCATTTCGATGAACTTGGGGCGAAATCCATCCCATTGCTAACGATTGTGGGTGTGATCATGGGCCTGATTCTGGCGCTGCAGTCGCGTCCGACACTTGATCGCTTTGGTGCAGGGGGTTTTCTGCCTGCGATGATCGCACTGACTATCGTACGGGAACTCGGTCCGGTGATTACTGCGCTTATCGTGGCAGGGCGTGTCAGTTCCGGTATCGGGGCGGAAGTGGGATCGATGAAAGTTACTGAGCAGATTGACGCCCTGGAGGTTTCCGGCATCGATCCCTACAATTACCTTGTTGTCACCCGTGTACTCGCCTGTGCGATCATTCTTCCGTTGCTGACAGCGTATTTGGATTTTCTCGCCATCTTCGGTGGATACATAGCGGAATGGATTTCCAGCAGTTCCAGTATGCAATTATATTTCACCGAGGTCGTGCAAAGTCTGACTTTTTATGATGTTATCCCGGGTGTCGGCAAGACCGTGGCCTTCGGGTACATTATCGGGTTGATAGGCGCGTATCAGGGGTATAATACATCGCGCGGGACGGAGGGGGTCGGCATGGCCGCGACGTCCGCTGTCGTGCTCGCATCACTGAATATCATTTTTCTCGACATGGTCATCATTCAATTGACAATACTGATTCTGGGGCCTGGTACATGAGTGAGACGGAAATACAGCCACTGATCGAGGTGCAAAATGTGTACAAGTCTTTCGGTGATCTCGATGTACTCAAAGGGGTCAGCATGCAGGTGCACAGCGGTTCGAGCGACGTGATTCTCGGTCGCAGTGGAATAGGGAAAAGCGTGTTGCTGAAAAGTATTGTCGGGTTGCTCATCCCCGATTCCGGCAATATCGAAGTGATGGGCCACCAGGTTATCGGAATGAAAGCCAGTGCACTCAACAAATTGCGCAAGAGTATCGGCTATGTGTTCCAGTATGCCGCGTTGTACGATTCGTTGACCGTGCGTGAGAATCTGGCTTTCCCTCTTCAGCGGCATAGCGGGGTGGACGAGGAGGAAGTCAACGCACGGGTTATAGAGCAGCTTCGCCTGGTCGGACTCGAAAGCGCGATTGACAAGATGCCATCGGAACTCAGCGGCGGTATGAAAAAGCGTATCGGACTCGCACGCGCAATCATCACCAAGCCCAGCATCGTATTTTACGATGAACCCACAGCAGGGCTCGACCCGATTACCGCCAGGGAAATCAGTGAACTCATCCTCAACCTCGAGGAACAGTTCGGTATCACCTCCATTACTGTCACGCATGATCTCGAATGTGCCCGTACTATTGCCAATCGCATCTATATCCTTGATGCCGGTGTATTCCTGATCAGCGGGACGTTCAATGAGCTCAAAGAATCGATGGAACCCACGACACGTAAGTTTTTCAAGGTGGTCGCATGAGAAAAACAGCTCTTTCCCGCGCAAGGGTCGGCTTGCTGATCTTTATAGGTATGATGGCTTTCTCAATTGGAATCTTCTTTATCGGTGAGAAAAGCCAGCTGTTCAGCCGTGCATTCTACGTAAAAGTTAATTTCTCGAGTGTGGAGGGTGTCAAGCCCGGGGCGAATGTCATGCTCTCGGGATATAATATTGGCACCGTCACAGACATTTCGCTGACTCAGGGGGCTGATTCCATTCGCCTGCTGATGCGGATCGACCACCGAATCCGTGATTTCGTCAAAACAGATTCCAAGGCGGAAATCAAACAGGAAGGGCTCGTGGGAAATAAATTCATCAGCATCAGAATCGGCTCCCCCGATGCTGCGGAAGTACCGGATTACGGTTTTATCGACGGTGTGCCGCCTTTCGCCCTCAGCAGTTTCGCCGACAACTTCATTTCCATCGCCGACACGGTGAAGATGGTCAGCAACGAAGTCAATATCATGTTACGCCGGCTCAACCGGGGAGAGGGTACCATGGGGAAACTCTTCACGGACGATGAACTCTATCAACGGCTGGTCGGTGTCACGGCTGATACCGAACACGGGTTGCAACGGCTGACACAACAGATCGACCGTCTCGCTGATCGCCTGTCCGGCAGCATGGACACCTTTGATTCCATCGCCGTCAAAGTTGATACGGTCATGGGCAATTCAATCAGAATCACGGAGCGTGCCGCCTCGTTGCTCGGCAAGGTCGATGACGAGGAAGGGACGCTCGGATTGCTGTTGAGCGATCGCACATTGTATGATTCGCTTGTCACCTTCCTGAATGCGTTGACGGATGTGACCTACGATGCGGGCAATGCCGCGCAGCAAACTGCACGCAGCATTCACGCGATGCGAGAACACTGGCTGTTCGGCCGTGTTTTTGCGGGAGAAGATTTTGAAGATGAGGAGCCGATACAGTCTTCATATACGCGAAAGATGCGTGAATTGCAGCGACGTCTGGAGGAACTTGAACGTCTGGAGGCGGAGTTGCGGCAGCGGGAGGCCGAACGCGGGAAGGGACAACCGGCGCAGGAGGGGCAGACAGTGAAATGACGATTCTTGTCCTTGGTCACCTCGTCCTCGACGAGATACACAGCTACCAAGGCGAGGTGTATCACAGTCCCGGAGGTATCCTTTTTTCGCTGGCAACCTTCGATGCCGTGATTCATCCAGACGACAGACTATTTCCGGTACTTCCCATCGGACGAGACGCATCGGAGGAATGGGGCGACCTTCTGAGACGCTTCCCTTTGATCGATGCACGCTACTGCAGGTACGTTGAGGAGGACAGCACACGCGTCCGCCTGTTTCATGAATCAGCTTCGCAATACAACACACAGCTCGTACGCGGGCTGGGGCCTGTTCCCTTTACACAGATATCCCCTCTCCTCCCACAGGCCGACCTGGTCTATGTGAATATGATGACCGGACATGACATTGAACTTGAAAGTGCGGCAGAGCTGCGCGGGGAAGGGCGACTGGTGTATATCGACCTGCATATGATTGCATATCGTGTGCATCCCGACGGCCGCCGGGAACCTGCCGCAACGGATCACTGGCAGCAGTGGCTGGCGGCGGGTGATGTATTGCAGTGCAATGAACGGGAATTCGCTGCCATGATACCCGGTGACGATGAGGCGGAACGCCTGCGCCGGGTCTTCGACGTATCCGATCCACACTGCCTTCTGGTTACACGCGGCGAACAGGGGGCGGACATCTATACAGCGCCCGATCATCATCTGCATATCCCCGCCTGGCCGCCCGCACGCATTGTCGATCCGACCGGTTGCGGCGATGCATTCGGCAGTACATTTGCCTATGGACTTGCATGCGGGATGGAGCTTGAACCCGCTGCAGGCAATGCCGCACGGGTCGCCTCCTATGTTGCAGGTATTCCCGGCTCACGCGGCATGGAACAGTTGCGTGCGACAAGAGCAGGTGATTTCAGATGAATATCATGATTACAGGCGCGCACGGGTTGCTGGGACAGAAACTTGCGTTAATTACCGGACGAGAGACATCGCATCGTCTGTTACTGACGGATCTGGCGCCGCGGACATTCTTCATCAATCCCCGCTTCGATTATCAGCAACTCGACATCACGCAGCTCTCCGATGTGAAGAGCCTTGTCATGTCCTTTCGTCCCGACGTGATCATCAATACCGCAGCGTGGACGGATGTGGATGGTTGTGAAGAGGACAGGCAGAATGCATGGCGGTTGAACGTCGATGGAGTGAAAAATCTTATCATACCGGCTCGCCGTCTTGAGCACTGCTGTATCGTGCAGCTTTCCAGTGATTATGTGTTTGACGGTCATTCAGCGCCCTATGACGAGAAGGCGCGGCCGAATCCGCTGAGTTATTATGGGAAGTCCAAACTGGCAGCGGAGAACGCCCTGCTGTCGAGTCCGGTCGACGGGATTATCGTGCGTACACAGGTCTTGTACGGGACGGGATACGAATTGCGCCCCAACTTCGTAACCTGGGTGCTCTCGCAGTTGGAGAAGGGCATGCCATTCCGCGTGGTGACTGATCAGAAGGGCAATCCGACACTGGCCGATGATCTTGCCTACGGGATTCTCAAACTCATCGAACGCGGCTGCCGTGGAGTATATAACGTTTCCGGGCCGGAATCCCTCGACCGCTTCTCGTTCGCCCGGAACATCGCTGCGGTGTTCGCTCTTGATCCATCGCTTATTTTCCCGACCACCTCGGGCGAGATCGGTCAGTCGGCCAACCGCCCTCCGGACAGTACATTCATAACACTCAAATTCGAGGCTGCGTGCAATGAGCGTTTGAGTGATACCATGAGCGGGCTCGAGCGTATGCACCGGCAAATCCGTGATGGTGCGATGCATACCGATCTTCTCAGCGATAGCCGCTTCATTTAAATTACTGCAAGGTGTGAACACAACATGCTGGACATCAAACGTATTCGCGAGACGCCGGACGAGGTTCGGCAGGCTATTGAAAACAAGAACGAGAAAGGGAATCCTGACGAGGTTATCGCCCTCGATCTCCGCAGGCGTGAGATCATCTCGGAGGTCGAACGCCTCAAGAATCTGCGCAATGTCGTCTCACAGGAGATTGCGCATTTGAAAAAAGATCGCCAGGATGCGGAGGAGAAAATCACGGAAATGAAATCTGTTGGTGAAACCATCAAGCAACTTGACGAGGAACTACGTACCGCAGATGAGCGGTTACGCGAGCAGTTGCTGCGGTTGCCGAATCTCTGTGATGCGAGTGTGCCGGTCGGACGCACTGCTGATGACAATGCCGAGGTACGTTCCTGGATTCCCCCGCACACAATGCGCTTGAATGAGGATCCGGAGCATACGGTACTCGATCATCTCGAACTGGGGCGCAAACTCGACATACTGGATTTTGATCGCGGGGCGAAAATCAGTGGCAGTGGCTTTCCGCTCTACATCGGGGAGGGTGCCACGCTGGAGCGCGCGCTCATCAATTTCATGCTGGACACACATTTGCGTGACCACGGGTACCGCGAAATCTTCCCGCCGTTTGTAGTCAACACCGATTCAATGGTGGGGACGGGACAGTTGCCCAAGATGGCGGAGGACATGTACCGTTGTGCAGAAGACGATCTCTACCTGATCCCCACGGCCGAAGTACCGATTACGAATATGTACCGCGACGAGATACTCGAGGCTGATCGGCTCCCCTCCAGTTTCTGTGGTTATTCCGCCTGTTTTCGCCGCGAGGCGGGTTCCTACGGAAAACAGACGAAGGGGTTTCTTCGCGTCCATCAGTTCAACAAAGTCGAGCTGGTCAAATTCGTGCACCCGGAGCATTCGTATGATGAACTCGAATCGCTGGTCGCCAACGTCGAGCGCATTCTCCAGCTTCTCGAAATCCCGTATCGCATACTCCTTCTCTGCACGGGTGATACGAGTTTCTCATCAGCGAAAACCTATGACATCGAAGTGTGGTCTCCTGCTGAAGAGACCTGGCTGGAAGCTTCGTCGTGCAGTAATTTCGAGGACTTCCAGGCACGACGTGCAGGGATACGCTTTCGTCCTGAAGGGAAGGGAAGCAAACCCCAATTTGTGCATACGCTGAACGGGTCCGGTCTGGCCACATCGCGTCTGATGGTGGCGTTGCTGGAAAATTGTCAGACACCGGAAGGCAAAATAATCATCCCGAAAGTACTGCAGCCATATACAGGATTTACCACGATCGGATAAGAACGGGGGAGACACCCAAAGTTTACCGGGGGAGGCCGCCGTCTGATGGCGTGTGTTTCCTTTCCCGGAGCCGGGAGCTTTTCCTTCGTTGCCGATGTTAGTAATGTGCCTATGATACAAGCAATCACCATCGATTTCTGGAACACTGTCGTTGACTCCCGCAATGGAGATCGCCGGCGTAGCGCGCGCAACCTCGCGATGCGTGCGGTGTTTGATCGCGTCGGCAGAGCCTGGGATGAGGAAAAAGTCACAGCGGCGATGGCGCATGCTTATGAGACGTTCGAACGCCTCTGGCACACGGAGCAGCGCACCATGCGCGCCGAGGAAAGTCTTGAGGTCGTCTGGAGCTATCTTGGTATCGAACTTCCAGACGATATGCGGGCGGAAATCATCAGTCGCATTGAAGACAGCATTCTCGAGGGGGTACCAGATTTGCTTCCCGGTTGCGGTGATGCATTGCGGAAGCTCTCGACGCGTGTCCCTCTCGCATTGATATCGGATACGGCATACTCACCCGGTCGTGTATTGCGGCGGGTCCTGCAGGCGCATGATGTGGAACGCTATTTCAGTACGCTCGTATTCTCCGACGAAACCGGTGTATCGAAACCACATCCGCTGATGTTCCGTCGCGCACTGGAAGAAACGGGTGCGAAATCCGAACATGCTGTTCATATCGGTGACATCGAGCGCACCGACATCGCTGGTGCCAGCGCCATGGGTATGCGGTCGATTCTCTTCAGGGGCGATGAGAGTGGGCGATATCATGCCGACAGTCATCCCGATCAGACGGAGGCTGATGCCGTGGCACACTCATGGGTGGAAGTGCTGCACATCCTCGAGGAATGGGGCCTGGAATGAAATCTCTTCTCCGGTTGCTGCCCTATCTACGGCATTACCGTGGGCCCTTGCTCAGGGGAATTGTGTATGTCTTTTTCTCCACAATATTTGCCGTGATCGCACCGGTTATCATCCGTGACGCAGTCGATGGCTTGCAGCAGGATGTTTCCAGAGGGATGCTGCTGAACTACGCGTTGTTGATTGTGCTGGTCTCGGCGATCAGCGGCGTGTTCCTTTACCTTACGCGGCAGACGATTATCGTCGTTTCGCGTCGCATCGAGTATGATTTGAGGAATGACTTTCTCAGTCATGTGATGCGCTTGTCTCCGCGTTTCTTTGGAACCACGACAACGGGCGATTTGATGGCGTATTCGGGAAACGACATCTCGGCGGTGCGCATGTTTGTCGGTCCGGCGGTGATGTACTCCGCGAACACCGTGTTCAACTTCATCATTATCGTCTGGCTGTTATTGCAGATTCATCCGATGCTCACACTCTGGGGCCTTCTGCCCCTCCCCCTGTTGTCCTACGTCGTGCACAAACTGGGGACATTGATCCACAAACGGTACGAAGAGATCCAGGAGCATTACGGAACATTGACCGCGCGTGCGCAGGAAAGTATCTCCGGTATTCGCGTCGTCAAGGCCTATCTGCGCGAGGAATATGAGACCTCGATGTTTCGTGCGCTGAGTGAGGAATACCGTCGCCGGAACATGCGCATGGTACGGATTCAATCTCTGTTCATGCCGATGATCGGCATGCTCGTGGGCTTCTCCGTCATATTGATCATCTGGCTTGGCGGTCGCGATGTCATTGCGGGGCGGTTGACACTCGGAGAGCTGACACAGTTCATCATCTATCTCGGCATGCTTATCTGGCCCATGGCTGCCATCGGCTGGGTTGTCAGCCTGATCCAGCGTGCGGCAGCTTCAATGAAGCGGCTTGAACGCATATTCGAGGCTCCCCCCGAAATCGCCGACGGTCCCGAAACCGATCACGGGATCACGGCGATCGAGGGAGATATCAGATATACGGATGTGTATTACCGTTATAATGACCACGGCCCCGATATTCTGCGCGGCGTCTCCCTCGATATCTCTGCGGGCAGCACGCTTGGCATTGTAGGATTGACAGGCGCGGGAAAATCCACACTCGTCAATCTGATTCCGCGTCTGTATGATCCTACCCAGGGAGTGCTCTCCATTGACGGCGTTGATGCGAGGAAGATTCCACTGGACGTACTGCGCGGCAACATCGCATATGTGACACAGGAAACATTTCTTTTTTCCGATACCTTGTGGAACAACATCGCGTATGGCGTCGATCACCCGACGGAAGAGGACATTTTATGGGCGGCTACGGTCGCACAGCTGGACAAGGACGTTGCGGATTTTCCGAAAGGATATGAGACGATACTCGGTGAACGAGGGATCACGTTGTCCGGCGGACAGAAGCAGCGGGTCAGCCTCGCGCGTGCGGTATTGCGCAGGCCGTCGATTCTCATACTCGATGATGCACTTTCCGCCGTTGATACGCACACCGAGGAAGAAATTCTGCAACGCCTGAAAGCTGTCATGGCCGCACGAAGCAGTATACTGATCAGCCATCGTATCTCTACGGTGAAAAATGCGGATCATATCGTCGTCCTGCACGACGGGGTGATAAGTGAAGAGGGAACACATGACATACTCATCGAGACCGGCGGCCTCTACGCCGATATTTATCAGAAACAACTGCTCGCCGCCGAGCTGGAGGAAATGGAATGAATGGCTCAGTGAGAATCATCGATACAGCCGAGGCAGGGCATCTGCTGTGGGCCGCGAAGGATATCGTGTTGACGACGCATGCGAATCCCGATGGTGATGCCCTCGGCAGTCAGTTCGCCCTGTATCAGGCCCTGCGATCAGCGGACAAACAGGTGCGCATCATCAATTGCGACGCCCCCCCCGAAAACATGATGCTGCTCAGCGAACGCATTCAATTCGAAACGTATGATGCAGATGCTCATGATACAATACTGAACGGGGCGGATCTCATCGTCGTCCTGGACTTGAATGATATCAGGCGCATTGACCGGATGGAAGCAGCTGTGCGTGCATCCGGTGCCGCCAAACTCGTCATCGACCATCATCTCGAACCCATGCCTTTTGCCGATCAGTACTGCAGCGTACCGGAAGCCTCCTCCACCGCTGAAATCATATTCGATATTCTCGATGCAAAGGGATGCATGGTGACCGAAGCGATTGCCACCGGTATCTATGTCGGTATTGTTACCGATACCGGATCGTTTCGTTTTGACCGCACAACGGCAAGGTTACATCGCATCGTCGCGAGATTGCTGGAGGCGGGGGTGGACCCGGTGACAACACATCGTCTTATTTACGACAACTACCCGGTGAACCGAATGCGTCTGCTCGGACGCATACTCTCCGGCATTCAGCAATACTGCGATGGCCGCGTATCGCTGCTCATCGTGACTGCGGAGATGTTCGCTGATACCGGGACGGGCGTTGAGGATGTGGAGAATGTCGTCAACAACGGACTGGCTATACGCGGCGTGGAGGCAGCAGCCTTGATCACCGAGATGGAGGGAGCGATTAAAATCAGTTTTCGTTCCCGGGCCCGTGTCGGGGTCGACAATGTTGCACGGCAATTCGACGGTGGCGGACATCGCTATGCAGCAGGAGCTACAGCTTTGAATATCGCGGTTGAAGACCTCGCCCCCCGCGTCGCAGCGGCCCTTTGCGAAGCCGTCCGCGCCGCTTGCGATGCGCCCGACACGTAACTCTGCAACAATCGTGTTTCCTTCACTCCTCTGTTTTTTTTGAATATGCAGAAACGCTCTGTACGGTTCTGCACAATGAGATACAGAGCGTCCTGATCCAGCGCCACCGATGTATGCGCCCAATTTCATGCGGCGGACAGGTGCAGTGGAACAGTGATGAGAAAAAATAAACGCCCTCCCCGTGTTTGGGGAGGACGTCGTTGCGTCGTCGAGTAGTGGAGGCTCCGTGTGACGCTATTCCTGAATGAGCGGGGTCGTGAACGTACGTCGTATGTGAGAGGGTCCGTGATGTGTCACCGCAGGGGCATCTGCATGCGATTCTATGCATGTACAGGAAACAAAATGCTACTTTTCCTGCCTGAATCTGCTGCGGTCGCGGTGCAACATGGCGTTGCCGTATCCGGCGCCATCGCGATCATGCATTCCTCTCATCCTCTTTTCCAACCGCATCCGCTTGATTTCACGCCACTTCTTTTGCTGCTCCGGCGTGAGTACCTCGTTGATGCGCACATCGGCATCGTGGAGAAGCATCACCTGGCGGACGCGCAGATCGGCGATTTCCCGCACCACACGTTCGACGGTGCTTCGGTCAGCATGTTCGCTGTCGCGCATCTCGCGGAGGTCCAGTTGTTTTTTTCGCGCTTCCCCCCGCAGATCGATCATTTCCTTTTTTGACTCTATACGGATGGTGTTCAAGGTACTTTTCTGCGTCTCGGTAAGATTCAGCTCTTTCCACTGTGTGCGTGCGTCCCGTGGTTGTGTATGCAAAGGGCCCGCTGCAATCAGGAGGAAGAGGATTGCGAGTAGGAATTGCTGCATGGTTTTTACCCTTGACTTATGAATGGACGTCTGGTAATTTTGCTGTTTGGACATCGCAACAGGTCTGAGGGTTTAATCCACGACGATGTTCACGGGAAAATTATGGTTCTCAATCAGGGAGAAAGCAAGCCAATGTCGAGGGAGACCAGAGCAACCGATACGGGCTCCATGGAAACACACACGGAAACCACAACACCGCAACAGCCACGCTCCCGTTCCAGGGGAGGCTGGTTCATTCTTCTGGTGGTCGCAATCGCTGCAGGATTGTATGTGTATGCATCCGTACTGCGCAGTGTGCGCTACGAAATCGAGGTGGGGAAAGAACAGTTGTTCGCAGGCCATCCGGATTCGCTGCACATTCGTGCGTACGGTGTGAACCGTCATGAAGGCCGGGTGCCATTTTCGCAACCTTCGATTACCGTCGTTGTGCTTGAAGGCGGGGAACTCGTCCGCATCATCGATTCGGAACGTCTCTCCTCCGTGCTGCTGGTGTACGACGGGATCGGAGAGGGGGAAGTGTTATTGCGTGTACATATCGAAGGATGGCCCTTTCCGATGCTCACTACAATACGTATTTCCACACCGGTAGCGGATGCCGGTCGCAGTGAACACATAGCAGTCAACTGATGCGTGAAATCGCCATCATCGTCGAGGAACAGGTTTCGGCGTAATGACATCGAAGGCGTCATTATTACGCATGGAACCGATACGCTGGAGGAAAGCGCCTATTTCCTGGATCTGGTACTCGATACCGAGAAACCCGTATTGCTGGTCGGATCGATGAGCCACGCGGAGGATACGGAATGGGACGGTGCCCGGGATCGCAGTCTGTGTCCGGGATCGGATTGCGACGGCGCAGCGGAGTGGGGTGTGGTCCTCGCTGATGTCGGGAAGATAGCGGGAGAGGGCGTGCACGGAGAATAATGTCGCCGACAGGGAATGATCAGCGGCGTAGAGGGAAAACGGATGACAGGGAGCATCGTGTCAGAATGCACACTGATTATATATCTGCTGACGGACCGGATCGACTTGAGCCATGCGGCCCATCAACCGGGCACGTTCCGGATAGCCGTCGAGCAATTTGCAGAATTCGGAACTCTTCGATTCCAGCCACATTGTCAGGACAACGGAACGGGAACTGGAGCGGGTGAGAACCTCAGCGATATTCTCTATCGACTTTGCGATGGCACGTCTGGCCGTTTCCGGCTCAGTTTCCAGAAAATCAAGTCCTTCGTAGAAAAACCAGTAAAGTGCTTCACGGAACTTCTCATACTGGGCGTTAAGCAATTCGGAAATAAGATTCATACGACTGTACTGATTGCTCTGTCCCTGCCATTCTCCCGCCTGCCCCGAAGCCTGCGATCGCTGTGCGATGGTCAGTGCTTTCGAATAATAGGGTGTGCCCATCAGTGGTTCGTAGCTGTCGAAGTCCAAACCGAGAATGACATACATGTAAAAATCGATGAAACTCGCGATTTCATTGTACTGAAATTCATCATGAATGAAGGGGGTACCTCTGATATAACTGAAGGACCATCGGGCGTCCATTGCCCGGAAGATCAGGGACGTCATCTGCGTGGGCCGCCCGTCCTTCCAGATACGGCGTTGGGCATCGACCACCACCTGTGCCGAGAAATCCCCGGCATCTGTTCCGGACATGAAATTAATGCTCATGCGAACGGGGATTTTGTCTCCATAGAAATCCACATCAGTCCAACGGTGGTTGTTGACATATTCTTTGAGTTTCTGATCGAAATCACCAAGGTATTCCTTCTGCGATGGAGTGAGAACATCCATCGTGATTTCAGTCATCAAATCAATTTCCTGCGCATGCACAGGGGACATGCGGATCAGGGGGAAGAGAAGCAGGAAGACAGCAACGTATTTACACATGGGAGAGTCGTTATGATGAACGGGCATTATCAAAACAAAATAGAAAAATCGGGGAGGCGCAGCAAGGCAAAGTGCAGGACCCGACTGTGGCTGTCCGCTGCACGCGGTGTTCTGTTCTGCGCGGCGATGGTATCAGTGCGCTTATGTGCAGCGGCTGCGGTGGAGGCCTGTCCGCCCGCCGCGTCTATCCACATCGTGCAAGGAGGAGGAGAGGGTTGGGATCGTGGTGCCCGCGCGGCGGGCATGGGTGGCGCGGGAATGGCCGTGGCGGGTGGAGCGGAGAGTGCGCTTCGGAATCCTGCAATGCTGCTTGCTGCTGCGGGCGGGGGGGTGCTTTGTGTCACCCCTGCACGTTTTGAAATGACAGAGCTGGCCTCCGCTGCAGCTGTGTGGACAGAAGCACTGGCCGGCTGGAATGCCGCATTGGCACTGCAGCGATTCGGGCATGAGCTGCATGCAGAGCATCGTATCGGTGCAATAGTCGCCGTGCCGCTGGCGGCGTCCCTCGCTGCCGGAGTACGGATTTCCGCACTGCATATCGGGTTCGAACGCTACGGTGGGACCATGCTGCCCGTCCTCGATGTCGGCGTTCGCTGCATGCTCGGTGGCGGTGTGCAGGTCGGGGCTGCAGGCTTTGCGCTGAACATGCCGTCGATCGATCACGACGAGCGTATCCCCGCGGGACTCTCGGCGGGTGTAGCCTGGAGGGACGATGGACTGCTGCTGGCATTGGATTACGAGAAGGATGCACGTGTTGCCACGAATCTGCGCCTCGGTGCAGAGTATCGCCTTCTCGATCGACTTCTTTTGCGTTGCGGCGCTTCTACGCTCACGAGGGAATGGACTGCAGGGTTCGGCTTGCGTCATGCGTCCCTTATACTCGATTACGCATATGCACTGCATACCGAACTTGGCGCCACGCATACTATCGGCATTGGATTTCAACCCTGATCCCACGTATCTTATAAGTTCCCATAACCCACGGTGCTGGAGCGCACCATATCACATAACGTGCATTGCGTTGATGCCTATCAGGAGAGTACCTATGGAATTCACGAACATTCAACTCGAAACGGCTGATCGTATCGCCGTTATCACACTCAACCGTCCGGACAAGCTCAATGCGCTCAATCATGATACGCTCACGGAGCTGCGTGACGCCTTTCAGCAGGTCGAGAACAGCGGGGATGCCGATGTGGTCATCCTCACCGGTGCGGGAGAAAAGGCGTTTGTCGCGGGCACGGATATCAAGGAACTTGCCGGGCAGGACGCCGTTTCGGGGCAGCGCTTCGCCTTGTTCGGCCAGGAAGTGTTCAATGCCATCGAACAATGTACGAAGCCGGTCATCGCGGCGGTCAACGGTTTCGCACTCGGTGGCGGCTGCGAACTTGCATTATCCTGCCACATACGCATCGCATCAGAGAATGCGAAATTCGGTCAGCCGGAAGTCAGTCTCGGCGTGATTCCCGGGTATGGAGGTACGCAACGTCTGGCACGCGTGGTCGGTCCGGGCATGGCCGCGGAAATGATTCTCACCGGAAACATGATTGACGCTGCGGAGGCGCAACGAGTAGGACTCGTCAACCGGGTGGTCCCGCGCGGTGAGGTAATGACGAGCGCAAGGGAGATGGCGGCGACGATCGTCTCAAAGGGCCAGCCGGCAGTGCGTCTTGCTCTCCAGGCTCTGCGTTGCGTTCCGCAGATGGGCTTGCGTGAAGGTCTCGCAACAGAGGCGGCATTGTTCGGGATAGCCTGCGGTACCGAGGATTTCAAGGAGGGCACCGCGGCATTTCTTGAGAAACGGGCTCCCTCGTTCAGCGGAGTATGAGTGCACGCAGATTGGATGAAGATGAACGAGCGTTGTTTCATGCATTGCTCGATGAGGATGACCGTTCCGGGCGCGCGTTACGTCGCCGTCTCTGGCTCGCAGGGATACTCCTTACGCTGATCGTAGTGTTGTTCGTTGCTGATCGTTATGTGACGCTGGTCGAACCGAATATCGCGCGCATGCAAAGCAAACGTGATCTGCAATCCGTCCGCAGCCTTGAAGGTGATGTACGCACCGTACTTGACAGTTATGGTATCAAGTCTGAATGGATACGCGAGCGTGCGGTAGAGTTCGAGGGTGTCGGCCATATCCGGGATTCATGGCTGGTACTTGTACCGCATGATCTCCCGATCGCATCGCTGAATCTCGATCTCAAGGCCGTCGTCGACGTATATGGAGGCAAAGCCTTTGCAGTGGAAAATTCCCGTCTGTCGCAAGTGGCAATCCATATATCATTTCGGGGCAGTATCCGTTATTCACTGATCCTGACTTCCACGGCGGACGTGCATCGCGCGGGCGGTGATATTGTGCTGCTTGTTGACGGACTTGACAACGCGCCCGATCGCGAAATCCGCGATTATCTCGCCAGCTCTGAACCGATCGCCTGTGTGCTCGCTCCGAACAAGGACAACGTTGCTTTGCATACCCGTATTCGCAAGGCCGGGAAGGAAGTCGTCCTGCATCTCCATTTTCATCCATTCGGCAGCGGTGAATCAAGATTCGAACTGTCGGAGGATCTTGAAGATGAACAGCTTGCAGTACATCTTCGCTATATCGTGCGTAATTTTCCGGGCACCCAATTTTATTACATCACTTCCGAACGTGCACTCGGCACATATCTGCGTCGCGTTGAGGAGATGATGGCGTCTTACGGGTATCAGGGACTGGAAAGTTCCACATTTTCCTATCTGGACCGCAGTGCGCGTGAAAACGTCATTACTGCACGCATGAACGATCTGGCAGCCACAGCGATTCGTCAGGGCACGGCCATCGGTGTCGTCGAGCTTCGTGATGGTATTATCTCATTTTTACATGAGGAAATGGGACGTCTGCGAAAAAAAGGACAGAATTTCGTGAGTCTGATGGCATACAGCAGGAAGGAATGAACATGCTTTCCTGCGATCGTCGCGCTGTCGCAAAAGGATGAAAAAAATGCCCTTGTTCTTCACGGGGCTGTACTCTAAGTTGTTTCACAGCTGCATCTTGCTAACGGAAGGTTTTCCAATGCGTTACATTTCCCACTGTGTTCTGTTTTCTCTGGCTCTCGCATCATTCCTGCAGACTTCGTCCTTGCACGCGCAATCATCTGCCACCCGCGTGTCTGCTCTGCGCGCATTTGACACGCGCGTATCGGCTGCGTATGCGGCAGATGCATGGACCTACGCTGCCGGAGAGGTCGAAACGAATATCGGTGACGCCAATCCACCCCGGGAGCAACCTGTGGCTGAAGCGTCCTCACTTTCATTTACCGAAATCTACGAAAGAGAATACGGGCGGGGGTTCTCCACGTATACGGATGAGATGCTGTCGCCCGCCGTGGAGGGGAAGAAATCAGCGTTTCGTGCTGTGTTATACTCACTGATACTTCCAGGTATGGGTGAATTGTATGGCGGACGCTTTGATGCGGGAAAATACCCACTCATCACCGAAGCCGCATTATGGACAGGCGCTGTCGGCATCAACGCCTACGGGAACTGGGTGCGTGATGATGCACGCATATTCGCTCAGAGGCATGCGGGTATCGATCCGGCTGGGAAGGACGATGATTTTTTCATTCATATTGAAAATTATTCCGACATTCACGATTACAACAATCAGCGGTTGATAGAACGTCGTATCGATGAACTGTATCCGGACGAAGAGGCATGGCGATGGGCGTGGCGGTCCGAGGAAGATCGTGTTGAATACAAGGACATGCGTATTCACTCCGACCGGATGAAAAATGCTGTCACGTTCTTTGTGCTCGGAATGGTGGCCAACAGAATCTGGAGTGCAATACAGGCCTCCGCTGCCGTCCGTGCACACAACAATTCCCTTGAGGAACAGCTTTCCTTCCTGCCCACAATACACACCAGCGTGCGCACCTGGGCCGGCCGGGTGGACGGCTTCGAGCTGCGGCTGACCTGGTAGCAGAGCGCACAGGGGCTTCGTCCTGTAGAGACGCGCGGCTTTTCGCTTCTGTGAGGCAGGCAGGGAACACGGAATGCGCAGAGTATTTTTCCCGGTGGGGGCAGAATGCCGGAAGATAAATGGGAATATCTCCCGTGGTTCCACACGCAACTTTTCACGATATTGCCCGTAGAAAACGACTGGCTGGTCACAAAACTGACTCAAGATTCGAAATGGGAACCAGTCGGTCAAATTCTATGTTGAGCGATGATGGAAAAGACACAACAGCAATTGAGCAGAAAAGAACGAGAGCGGCTTTTCAGGCGACAGGAGATCGTCAATGCGGCGCGGGAGGTGTTTGCATCCCGTGGTTTCACTGCGGCGACGCTCGATGACATAGCTGAACGAGCGGAATTCGGAAAAGGGACGCTGTACAGTTATTTCGAGAGTAAGGAAGAATTGTTCGATACGGTGATGTCAGATATTCTTGATGAATTCGTCGATATCGCTGTCAGGACGTTTTCGATGACGGGAAAAGGGCTTGAGGAGCGCTACCTGGACTTCGCGCGCGCGATTCTCACGCATCTATTCGATAATTACGGGATTTACCACCTTCTGATGCGTGAAATGCACAGAATGCATCAGCAGTCCCATCTTGCCACCATTCTACCAGATTTCTTTCTCATTCTCAGAGAACCACTCCGTGCGGCCCTGCCGGAGGACGCCGATGATCATTTCGCCGGACAGCTTGGTTTTCTGTTTTTCACAATGATTCTTTCCCTGTTTCGTTCGAGTCTGCATTTGCTGGGGCAACTTCATTGCAGCGATGAAACCGCCGAACTGCAACTCACTCCCGGGGAAGTTTCAGCGAGTATCGATCGCTGCATCACCCTGCTGAGGCAGGCGTTCTTCAATGGTGTTCTCTCGATGACAAAAGAAGGAAAATGAAAACGACACTGTCACTTTTCACTTCGTGTTCCGTTCTCAGGACGCGATTGTTCGTTCGGTTTACCATGTTCATGGTCGCACTGGCCTTTGTCCCGCTATCGGGGGCAAGCGCCCAGCCGAGAAAGCTGACGCTGGACGATGCGATCAGTATCGCGGTAGAGCATAACCGGGATCTCGAAACGTCCCGTCTGGAAATGCGGAAGGCGGATTATCAGGTGCGCGAGGCCATCGGTACTGCATTGCCGAACATCACGGCATCCGGGACATACTCACGGATGCTGAAAAAACCTGTGTTTTTTCTCCCGAAGCGATTCCTCGATCCCGACGCCGGTCCGGGAGTGATTCCCGTCGAGGTTGGCTCTGACAACTCCTATGATTTCGGTTTCGAAGCCACGCAGGTTCTTTTCAATGCTGCGGTGTTCACGGGCGTGGGAACCGCAAAGA
The DNA here is from genome assembly GCA_018224345.1 of Bacteroidota bacterium. GTDB lineage: Bacteria > Bacteroidota > Ignavibacteria > SZUA-365 > SZUA-365 > SZUA-365. The sequence goes on along the minus strand of JAGTUW010000176.1, from coordinate 159 downwards.
TTTATCAAAATGCTTCGCGGCACATGCATCGTGAACACTACAACAAGACGGTGACCGATGTAAAAAAAACCTTTCAGAGCGTACTCCTGTCAAGAGAGGTACTGAAGCTGATGCTGGCCAGTCTGAAAAACGCCGAAGACAATCTGCGCAATGTCGAGG
>JAGTUW010000175.1 GCA_018224345.1 Bacteroidota bacterium | reverse complement strand
GCCGTCCCGGCATACGCCAGCGCGAGACGCTGCCGTCAGGCAACCTGTGTCTCGTGTAGGCGACCTGTGCGTCGGGATTGCCGCGGTAATCATGATTGCCGAGCACGGCCCAGAACGGGACCGGCAGGTTGTCCGCCGGATACACGCGTTCGAACTTCGACTGCCACTGCGGGTCGTCGACACTTTTGACGCCGGAGTTGTAGATGTTGTCGCCGGTACTGACAACGGCCTGCACCGGTTGTGTGATGTGCTGGGCGGCCATGGCTTCACCGACACGCATAGCTCCGCGTCCGCCCGTGCCTCCGTCGCCGATGACGAGCAGTGACACCGACGATTGCGCAACGGACAACCCGGCGGGGAGCAGCAGGAGGAGCAACCATGACAGGATGCGGGAAATGATGTGCGTTGTGAGCTTGTTTCCGTATTGCATTGGAACTTTGAAGGGCATAATTGGCTTTTGAGTAATGGTATTGATACATCAAGATAGATGTTTCCACAGATTTCAACAACAACGGAGCACATACGACATGAGCCGCATCATCGTGATCGGTTCCGGATTCGGAGGGATGGGCTCGGCCCTGCGCCTTCTCGCACACGGACATGACGTCACCATCATCGAAAAACTCGACAAGCCCGGAGGCCGCGCATACGTCTTCGAGCAGGACGGCTTCACTTTTGACGCGGGGCCGACCGTCATCACCGCCCCCTGGCTTATTCACGAATTGTTCGAACTGTTCGGGAAGCGGAGTGAGGACTACCTGCGCATCATTCCCATCGATCCGTTCTACAGGATTTATTTTTCCGACCAGAGTTATTTCGAGTACAACAACGACCAGGCCTTCATCGAAGAGAATATCCGCAAGTTCAATCCCGCTGATGTTGAGGGATACCGGGCATTCATGGAGAAGACCAAACCCATCTTCGAAAAGGGCTTCGTCGAACTCGCCGATCAGCCTTTTCTCACCATCGGGAGCATGCTGCGTGTCGTGCCGGATCTTCTCAAATTGCGTTCGCATCAGAGCGTGTATTCCTTCGTCTCGGGTTTCATCAAGGATCCGCGTCTGCGCATGGTATTCACATTTCACCCGTTGCTTGTCGGCGGTAATCCGTTTCACACCACTTCCATTTATTCAATGATTCACTATCTCGAGAAGGAATGGGGCGTGCATTACTCCATGGGCGGCACGGGAGAAGTGATACGCGCATTCGCGCAACTGTTCACCGGGGAAGGCGGCAGCATGCTGCTTGACACGGAAGTCGCTTCCATCGACGTACAGGACGGCAGAGCGAGGGGGGTACGTCTGGCGAACGGTGAATTTCTCGAAGCCGATGCGGTGGTCTCGAATGCCGATGTGGCATACACGTATCTGCACATGATCGATGCAACGCACCGCAGAAAATACACGGATGCAAAGGTCAAACGCATGCGCTATTCCATGTCGTTATTTGTGATTTATTTCGGGACAACGCGACGTTATCCGGAAATAGCGCATCATGACATCATTCTCAGCCATCGTTACAGAGAATTATTGGAAGATATCTTCCGCAACAAGGTTCTGGCGGAGGATTTCTCGCTGTATCTGCACCGCCCCACCTCCACCGACACCTCCATGGCGCCTGAGGGTTGTGATACCTTCTACGCGTTGATGCCCGTCCCGCACAACGCCTCCGGTATAGACTGGAGTACCGAGGCCCCGCGCTTCCGCGACCGGGTATTCGATTTTCTCGAACGGTATTATTTACCAGATCTGCGCAAGCATCTGGCGACGGAACGTGTGTTCACGCCGGATGATTTCGAGACGCGGCTGAACAGCCATCTCGGCTCGGCATTTTCCGTCGAACCCATTCTGACGCAGAGTGCGTGGTTTCGACCGCACAACCGCAGCGAGGATGTGGAGAATCTCTATTTCACCGGAGCCGGGACGCATCCCGGTGCAGGTCTGCCCGGTGTACTTTCCTCCGCCCGCATCATCGGAAATCTCATCGGGCCGGCAGCCGGCGGAGCTGGTACATAAGGCCCGAAAACCGCCGGGAACCCCAAGAAAACGGAATCCTGCTCGGACGGGAATGCCGATAGGTACCACACCGATGTTGCTGCGGGGTTTGCGTCGTTCCGCGGGGGTGGGAGATGCCAGGTCCTGAATTGCGAGGACCAGCAGCACGATGCCGCCACCGATGCGGAAATCATTCGGTGAGATACCGAGAAAATCGAATATGGCCATTCCGCTTATGAGAAAGAGGATGGCGATGATGAAGGCGGTGCCTGTCGCGCTGAAAATCAGCACACGCAGTTCCCGTTTTTCGATACCCTGTGTCAGGCCGATGAACAGCGGGAGCAAGCCCAGGGTGTCCATGGCGACGAAGAGAGGGATAAAGGATTGGATGAAGGATTCAAGCATGATTGATCAGTTTTATGCGCACACAGGAGGCAGGCGCCCACCTGGCAGTACCGGGTCGGACAGTGCGGTGCAGTACCGGAATATGGTGACTGTCAGAGTACGTCGATACGGGTAAAGATTGCTTTCAGGAGTTCTTTTTTTCCGGTTCCCTTGAGACTGGAGAGCAGTATCATCCCCCCCCGGTAGCCTATTTCCTGCGCATTCGCAGTGAGTATTCTCTCCTGCCGCACTCGCTCTCCCTGTTTGAGTTTATCGATTTTCGTCAATGCCAGTTGCAGGGGCATGCCCTGTTCGATCAGCCATTGCATCACCTGGGCGTCGGATGCCTGCAACGGCAGGCGTGAATCGATGAGTTGAATGACCATGGCAAGGGGGCGGTCGCTTTCGAAATAGGTCGTAATCAATCGCCCCCAGTCACGCCGTTTGCCCTGTGAGACTTTCGCATAGCCATAGCCGGGAAGGTCGACGAAGCGCATGCGTTCCTCGACGAGGAAGAAATTGATCTGCTGGGTTTTCCCGGGTGTATTGCTGACCCGCGCAAGTTGCCGGCTGCCCACGAGAAGATTCAGTAACGAAGATTTTCCCACGTTGGACCGACCGGCGAAGGCGATTTCCGGGAGGCCGGGCGCGGGAAACTGCCTGGAGTCGGCTGCACCTATTTCGAAGGATGTACGCAATTGCATGACAATTCCAACGCTGCATTACGTGAAAATGGCGAAAGGCAAAAAAAACGCCGTGGTGGAAATCGCCACGGCGCAGAGAAATTACGTTTGGCGCTCAGGCGTCCTTTTTCTTTTCCTCGTCCTGCCCTGCGTCCTTGCTGCTCTCCTCTGAAGAATCAGAGTCATCGGAAGTAATCGCATCACTGACGTTGTCGGCCACCTTTTTTGCTTTATCTACGGCGGATTCCGCGGCGTCCTTGACTGCATTGGTAGCATCTTCCGCCGTATCTTTCACGGAATCGACGACATCACCGATGACCTCCGTGGTTTTCTCCCCGGCATCCTCAATGATGTTGCTGCCTGCATCGGAGACGTCGGCTGCGGTCTCTTTGACGGCATCCACCGCGTCGGTGGTTGTGTCCTTGACGCTATCAACTGCATCCTTTGCGGTATCGGCGATCTGATCGCCGATATCCCCGGCAGCCTCGATGGCCTCTGCGGGCGCGCTTTCTGCGGCGGCAGTTGCAGTGACCGCCGCATCAGCAGTCTCACTCTTTTTCCCTCCGCTTTCCGCAGCCGCTTTTCTTTCCTCGGCGGCTTTTCTGCGTTGGGCGGCGGCTTTCGAACGCGCTGCGCGTTCGTCGCGCTGCTTTTTGTCCTGTGCCTCGTTATAATCAACCAATTCGATCACAGCCATTTCGGCGTTGTCACCGAGTCTGCGCCCGAGTTTCAGCACGCGGGTATATCCGCCGTTCCGCTTCCCGACTTTTTCCGCAATTTCGGAGAACAGGAGTTGCAGTGCTTCCTTGTCGCGTATGAATCTGGCGATTTCGCGACGAGCGTGGATATCCACCGGGTCACCGCTTTTTTCGCGCAGATATGCGTCGCGTGCACGGGTGATAAGCGGTTCGACGATGCGACGGGTTTCCTTTGCTTTGGCCGTCGTCGTCTGAATGCGTTTATGTTTGATCAGTGCCGTTGAAAGGGCCGCCAGCAAAGCCTTACGATGGCTCGTGGATCTGCTGAGTCTTTTACCAACTTTTGCGTGTCTCATGGTGTTTT
>JAGTUW010000174.1 GCA_018224345.1 Bacteroidota bacterium | reverse complement strand
GCCTTCGAACATGTCAGTGGCCCCGCATACGTACGTATGCTCACTCCCGATATCGGTGCAACAGTCAGCGGTACGACACAATTCGCCTTCCGTGCCGATCCCACGACGGTCGGTGGCCTGTCTTCCGTCTATCGCATGATCTCAGGTAATCCACTCTGTCCCAGACAACAGCACATTACCTTTACGACGAGCGTCACGAATGCCGAACTGTCACTCTCACCGGCAATTGTGGATTTCGGAGATGTCTGTATAGGTGAATTCAAGGATCAGGAGATCACCGTCACGAACAGTGGCAGCGAGGCCGGTGTGATCAGTTCCCGTCAATTCGTCTCGGGACGCAACGCCTTTCCCAATCAGCATTTCAATCCTTTCGGTCCGATATCCCCGGGTGAGAGCCGGCAGTATCGCGTGCGCTTCGCACCGGGTGTCAATGATATCGGGAATGTCGAAGCGGTGTACAACCTTATCGTCGATCCATGCAAAGACACCTTGCGTCTGGTGCTGCGAGGTCGTGGCGTGCGCCCGGGAATCACGTTTACCCCGACATCGGTACTCGGACTCGGTCCCGTCCCGGCTGGTCAGATCACCGAGAAGGATGTGACGATCACCAATAGCGGAAATGCGACAATGGAGATCAATGCCATCTCGCTCGCACCACTGCACCCGCGACTGATACTGACAAATCTGCCTGCATTACCGGCGTCCCTGCCCGCTGGACAAAGTATCACGGCTCGTGTTCGTTTTGATTCCGACCGCAGCGAGACCATTCTTGCGAATCTTTGCGTCCATTGGTCCTCACCATGTGCAGACAGCAGTTGTCTCCCCGTGGCGGCAACCAGCGGCGAAGGTCCGGATATTGAGGTCGCCTCGCAGTTGGATATGGGCACGGAATACTGTGCCGTCGCCCATCGTGACACGCTCTGGGTGAAAAATGTCGGGGGAGGAGTACTCATCATCAGTCGTTTCCTGCTCGGCGGCAGCAATCCCGCCCACTTCACCGTACAGGCACCCTCGACTCCCAGCCAGGTTGCGCCCGGAGACTCCGTCGCGGTGATACTGGATTTTTTCCGTCCCGACAACGGAATCAGCACTGCGGAACTGACCATAGAACATGACGACAGCAAGGTCGGGGGAAACAGTGTCGTCCAGTTGCGTGCGGAACGGCAAAGCGTCGAATTCCAGGTTCAGGGAGATACGCTCACACCGTTTGTCTCCTGTGTCAGGATCGGCACGAATCGCAGTCTGCAGATACGGAATCGTGGTATCGAGGATCTGGAAGTCCGCGATATCTCCATCATCGACGGAGGAGCGGCCTTCGGCGTGTCGAGCACGCCGCTGCCTGCTCTGATTCCCGGGGGATCGGGACTGTCCTTCGAGGTCAATTTCACTCCCACGCTGAAAGGAGTGTTCAATGCGACGGTCCGTATTACCGTCGGTCCCTGCGACGACACATACCTTGTGAATCTGACCGGTGAGGGAAACATCACTGAGTTGAGTTTCACACCTGATCCCGTGGAATTCGGGAGTGTGGATGCCGGCGCTACCGACACGCGGATCGTCCGCATCAGCAATGCCGGGGCGACCGCTGTATCGGTCAGCGACATTTCCCTGCGGCCCGGGAACACGGAATTCAGTCTCATCTCTGTACCGACGCTTCCCGTCATCATCAATGCCGGGGCCAGTCGCGAGGTGACAGTACAATTCGAACCACAGACTATCGGGACTATCACCGGTCAGCTCTGCGCGACCGTCACATCTCCCTGTCCCGATACCCTGTGCGTCCCGATCCGTGGCCGTGGCAATTCCATAGGACTTGGTGTGACAAAGACTCGCATGGAATTCCGCCTTGATCCCTGCAATTCTGATGAGCGTTGTGACAGCATTGACCTGCTCAACAGTGCAGGCACGCCCGTTTCCATCACCGACGTGCGTATCGAAGCATCGACCGGATTCCGTGTGGAACTGCCGGAAGCACTTCCATTCCAGCTTGCCGCGGGGGCTCGGGCAACCTTACGCATCTGTGCCCTGGCGGATTTTACCGGCAGTCGGACCGGAAACCTGATCATTGAAAGCGACGATGTCAATGTTCCCCTCATTCGTGTCCCCCTCCAGTCCATGCGGGATTCCTCGGCGATTCGGAGTTCTGTATCCGTATTGGACTTCGGTTTCATCGCACCCTGCGAAATCGGCAGTTCGCAGTTCGTAACCGTCCACAACACCGGCAGTGTATCGGAGTTCGTCGATACATTGCGTCGGCTCGACGCGTTCATTGTTTCATCCGCCCTGCCCGTGGCCCTGCAGCCTGCTACCCTGACGCAGCTCCGTGTCACCTTTCTTCCCCCGGCCTTCGGTTCATTCGAAGACACACTGTACCTGACCACCGCCCGCTGCGATCTTCGCGTCCCTGTCGTGTTGCGGGGAACGATGCTTGAGGAAAACTACACCGTCACTCCCACCCCGCTGGAGTTCACCAACGTCGCCGTAGGTTCGAATGAAACACGAAATTTCTCCTTCAGCAATCTTCACCTTCCATATGTCCGGATCAGCGATGTCCGTATCAGTCCTGCCGGTACCTTCGCTTCCTGGGGCGCATATCCGAAAACCGTGCCCCTGGGTGATGTCGTCGAGCTTCCCATTCTTTACAATCCAAAGGATGCGGGACCGCACAGTGCCACGGCGTGCATCATCATCGATCTGCCCTGTCCCGATACGCTCTGTCTTCCGCTGAACGGCAGCACCGGTGCCGGCGCACTGGTTGCGATTCCGCCTGAACTCGAGTACGGCATCGTTCCCGACTGCGCGGATTCGATTCTCTACGATACGCTGCGCAATATCGGTGCTGGCAGTATAACACTGCGTTCGAATCGCGTCGAAGGAAGTGCCGCATCGCTGTTCACGGTGGAAAATCCGATACTCGCTCCTGAACAACTCGCCTCGGGTGCGGAACGTGTCTTTGAAATCCGTGCGCGTTCTTCCGCCGCCCCGGCGGACGGTGATTACGGAGCAGAGCTCATCGTTGAAACCGACAACAGTGCACAGCCCACGCTCACTGTTCCACTCGGCATGGAGAGAAGGACACTGCGGATATCAGATGATATGACTGTGGATTACGGAACGATATACGTGGATGCGCCCGCGACACGCTCGGTGACTCTGGTCAATCGCGGGACGATGGATCTGATCTATCGCAGCGGCGACCTCCCCGCTGGCGTCGTGATCGAGCCATCGCTGCCGATCAGTATTCCACCGGGCGGGACAGTCCTTGTCGACATCACATACATACCTCGTTTCCCGGGGAACTGGGAAAGCACGCTCACCCTGCACACAGGGTCTCCCTGTGAGCTGAATACAAGACTCACACTTCGCGGTGAAGTGCGTACCGCCTTCACTGTCACAGATGTCGATTTCGGACATATACCGCAGTGCACACCTTCCTCTGTCATCTCTGCAGTTCTGCATAACGTCTCTACCGTTGAAGCCTCTGTCGTCTCTGCGAGATTCGAGGGGAATCCTCCCGGGACCTTCACCCTGATCAGACCGGATGCCTTCCCCGTTCCGCTGCCCGCAGCGTCCTCCTTCGAAGTGGAAATCGTGTATGACCCCGACCCGGCCGCAACGCCTGCAGCATATACCACAACACTCGTCCTGACGACAGAGAGCAGTCGCGGGACGCAGGAACATCGCGTCGCTGTGTCCGTACATGTACGCTCAGGCTGGCTGGCTTTCCTGACATCACCTCACTTCGGGGAATATTCACTCGGCAGAGCCTCGCATGTACTGCAGGCGCGTTTCCGTAATGAAAATAATTTTCCCATCACCATTGACGCAGCCAATATCGAACAAAGCCTTCCCGGGAATTTCTCCCTGATCGGGACGACTCCCGAGCTCCCCGTTACCCTTGGCCGCAGTGAAGTGCTGCAAGTCCATTTTGTCTTCGAAACACAGGTCGAAGGGCGGGTCGATGCCCGCCTTCAATTGCAGCAGTCAGCTCCCTGCCCGGGGACGGACAGCTACGAGATATACGCCTTCGGCGTTGACGACGCCATCCGCGCCGAACTGTCGATCGACGCCCATACCGGCGTCATTGATGAAATCCTCCACATACCGATCCGGCTCCACACAGATCTGGACCACGCAGATGTCATATCATGGGAGGGAAATGTCGCCTTCAACCCCAGTATGCTTCATCCTCTTTCCGTTGTAACAGAAGGAACATTGTCGGCCGACATGCAGGTGAGCATGGAGTACGACAACGCAAGTGGACAGTTGCTGATCCAGGCTCGTGACGGTCTTCTGAGCGATGGCACTGGTGACCTGGCGATACTGCGTTTCCTCGTTCTGGTAGGTGACGACAACACGACACCGTTGACCTTGATGCCCGATTTCGACTTCACCAGCGGGCGCGCCCGCGTCGAAACCAAGCGGGACGGCAGTTTCACACTGCTTGGGTATTGTGATGCGAGTGGAAACCGCTTCATCAGGCCTACCGCCGGACTGATCATGCAACCCAACAGGCCGAATCCGTTCTCGGAGCATACCGTGATCGAGTATGAGATAGCCGATGACGGTCCTGTCGATCTGCGTGTACACGACCACATGGGACGAGAGGTTGCCCGTCTTGTTTCCCTCCCCGCGCAGTCTGCGGGCAGGTATCGTGTAATCCTTGAAGCGGCTACGCTTCCACCGGGCGTCTACTTTGCCATCCTGCGCGACGGAACAGACGTCGTGGTAAGAAAAATGCTCCGGATGCCGTAGCGTTATCGGAATCTGTTTTCTTATGACATGAATTTTTCCGTACATTTCGTTTTTCCAACCTGCACGGTTGTTATATGCACTCAAAAATGTCCTTTTTCCTCTCTATTCTGATTCTGCTGAGCTGGCACGCTTCGGCACAGGAGGAGACCCCCGGTTTTCACGAGGTCATGCGCTTCGGCGTCGTGGCCGGTCCCCAGTTCAATATCCACAACGGCACATACGAAGCGCTCGACCGGGATGCATTGTGTGGCATCTGCGACTTTCAGAACGGCGACGTGATGAAACTCCGTTTCGAAGCCCTTGTGGAGATTCCTTTCACCCCTTCCCTCATGCTCAGTGCACGCATCGGCATGCAGGATTACTCCGGGCAATTCGAACGTGACAATTACTATGTCGGCCAGGTGGCCCAACCGTCGGGCCCGCCGACGGACATGATTGTCGATCACACCTTCGACAACAATCTCCAGTATCTGTTGCTGACTCCCGGTATACTGTATTTTCCATTCGAGACACCACTTCATCTGAATCTCGGACTCGGTTTCGGTTTCCCGCTCGCCAGTGATTATTCGCTGTACGAAGAACTCGTGGCTCCGACCGATATCACCTTCAGTGACGGCACACGCGAACACTACATTTTCCGTGATGAGGAAATCCAGGAAGTCAATGCCTTCCGTTTTGCGATCGAGCTCGGTGCCGGCTACGACATCCCGCTGACGAGGAATCTGCTTCTGACTCCCGCACTGGGCTTCAGCCTGCCATTGACGCAGGTGACCGGACAAGGTGAATGGAGCGCCGCATCACTCGCCGGCGGTCTCGGTCTCCGCTGGGCTATGATTCCTGCCGGGGAAGCACCACCACCGCCACCGCCGCCACCACCGCCACCGCCGCCGCCGCCGGAGAAAATCCCCGCACTTGCGGCAGCTCTTGAGGTACTCGGCCTCGACCCTGAGGGCGGGATCTCCGATGTCACCTCCATGACCGTGGAGGAAATTCGTACCGTGGAACGCTATCCGTTGCTCACATACGTATTTTTCGAAGAAGGGGCTGCGGAAACTCCGTTACGTCAGAATCTCCTTTCAAAGGAAGAAGCTGCCGGTTTTGCGGTGGAACACGCCCAAGGACAGGAACTCGATATCTATCGCAACATGCTCAATGTCGTTGCACGACGCCTTCTCGACAAACCCACAGCCAGAATCACACTGACCGGAACCAATGCCGATATGGGTGTTGAAAAAGGTGCACAACAGCTTTCACGCGCAAGGGCCGAGACGGTGAAGGCCTATTTCACCGAAGTCTGGGAGATCGATGCGAATCGTATTACCGTGCGTGCCCGCAACCTGCCCGTCGACCCGTCCGCCGTGGATGATGTGAAGGGTCAGGAAGAAAATCGTCGTGTGGAGATTTCCAGCAGCGATTCCGATATCATCGGTCCAATACGTCGCGACGAATTCGAATATAACGCATCACTGGCAGGGCTGCTCCTCGAACCCATGGTCGATGCTCCGAATGGTATTGACCGTTGGACTCTACAGGTGCGGCACGGACAGAAAACGTTGTTTGAGGAAGAGTCCCGTCGTGGAGCCCCCGAGCCGTCTTACACCTTTGACATCAGTGGAGACATGATCAAGCGCGCAGGAGATCCGCTGCGGATCAGCTTCAACGTGCGTGACAATCGCGGACAGGAACAAAGTCTGCGTGAAGAAGTCGCGATCAATACACTGACACTCGAACGCAAACGCGAGGAGCGCATCGGTGATATCAGTGTCAATCGGAGCAAACTGATTCTCTTCGATTTCGACCGTGCGACAGTTTCTGATCGAAACCGTGCGATCATACGGGAAGTCTCGACCAGTATCACACCGAATTCCACCGTTTCAATCGTCGGCTACACAGATGCACTCGGTGACCCCGAGTACAACGTGAAACTCTCACAGCAGCGTGCCGACGCCGTGTTCAGAGCCTTTGGCAACACATTGCGCGGCATTGATGTCACCACGCGGGGTGTCGGCAGTACGCAGCTGCTTTTCCCGAACGACACGCCCGAAGGACGTTTCTACTGCCGGATGGTGCAGGTCATCATCGAGACACCCGTAACGGAATGATGATACCGTCGCAGGAGAAGCATGAGCCCTTCCGCTCATGCTTCTCCTGCACGGGAAACCGTTCTCCCGCGAGCGGCCATTCTACGGACAGTC
>JAGTUW010000173.1 GCA_018224345.1 Bacteroidota bacterium | reverse complement strand
CGAATACAATGACAGCCATGACAGAGCACACTCTACTAACACTGGTACTGATCATACTCTTCCTGCCCCTGTTTTCTTTCGCGCTGCTTCTGGCGTTCGGAAAACGGCTTCCGCGCAAGGGTGATGTAATTGCCACGGGGCTCATGTTTCTGAATCTCGGACTGGCGTGTGTTGTATTGTTCGGTGTCTATGCACTGCCGGACACACCCGCGATCCACGGTTTCTCTCAGACTCCGATTCAGTTGAATTTTCTCTGGGTTGATTTCAACAGTACGATGATGGTTTTCGGGAACAGCATTCCTTTGCGGATAGAACTCGGAATCCTTCTCGATCGTGCCGTTGCCATCATGCTGGTTGTCGTGACACTGATTACCGCACTCGTACATCTTTTCTCCATCGGGTACATGCATGGGGACGCGAAGTATCACCGGTATTTCGCTTATCTGGGAGTGTTTGCTTTCTCCATGCTCGGCATCGTTGTGACGAACAATTTCCTGATGATGTACGCCGCATGGGAGTTGGTAGGATTGAGTTCTTATCTGCTCATCGGGTTCTGGTATGAGAAACCGCGTCCTGCCTATGCCGGCACAAAGGCATTTCTCATGAACCGTGTCGGTGACATCGGAATGTGGATCGGTATTCTGATTCTGTTCACGAGTTACGGAAGTTTCCGTTTCGATGAAATATTCGCGCATCTCGCTGCGGGACATCTCCCTTTTGATTCTTCTGCCTGGTTGACTGCTGCGGGGATTCTCATTTTCCTGGGTGCCATCGGCAAAAGCGCACAGTTCCCGTTGCACACCTGGCTTCCTGATGCAATGGAGGGACCGACACCCGTCAGCGCATTGATTCATGCCGCGACCATGGTTGCTGCCGGCGTATATCTGGTGGCCAGGACATTCCCGATGATGTCCGGAGACGCGTTGGTCTTCATTGCGACCATCGGTACCATCACCGCATTCGTTGCAGCGACTATCGCCATTGTTCAGAACGACATCAAGAAAGTACTGGCGTATTCCACCGTCAGTCAGCTTGGATACATGGTGCTTGCCCTCGGTGTCGGTGCGTACACAGCGGGCTTTTTCCATCTTGTCACGCACGCGATGTTCAAGGCCTGTCTCTTTCTCGGGTCGGGTTCCGTGATTCATGCCATGCATCACGGACTGCACAGCATCGATGACCACGACACGGATGCGCAGGACATCCGGAACATGGGAGGCCTGGCAAGAAAAATGCCGGTCACCTTTGCGACATTTCTGATCGCGACTCTGGCCATATCGGGCATCCCGCTTTTCTCTGGATTCTTGAGCAAGGACGAAATTCTTGCCGGCGCCTGGGCCTTTGGCGGCCTGCAGGGTGATCTCGCCGTCATTGTCCCATGGATCGGTTTTTTCGTTGCCGCACTCACTGCCTTCTATATGTTCAGGCTGGTGATCCTGACATTTTTCGGAGAGCCGAAACGTCCTGACATCCACGCGCACATCCATGAATCCCCAATGACGATGAAAATCCCCATCATAGTGCTTGCCGCATTGTCATTGTGGATCTTTTTCTCCTTTAATCCTTTCTCCGGTCCCGCCGGCTGGTTCATCAAATCGCTGCCCGCGCCGGCAACGGTGACCGGTACGCATTGGCATGATTTTGCGGGTGGCGGGCAGGCGCACGACGCACCCGTGTCCGCCGATCCTGCGCACAGGATTGATCACGGTACGGCTGCTGTCACTACATCGGAGCAGCTCGTGCACCCTGGTGGGGAGGTGCGTGAGCACGCATCGGAGGTGCGTGAGCACGCATCCCAGCAGGAATTTCTGCACGCCATGCATGAGGCGCATTTGCCTGCGATGATAGTGTCGCTTCTGCTTGCGCTGGCCGGCATTGCGCTCGCATTCGGCGTGTACAGACGGCGCATGATTGATCCGGACCGTGTCGCGAAGAAGGTGGGACCGCTGTACCGTTTTCTTTTGAACAAGTGGTATTTCGACGAGATATATGAGAAATGGATCGTCCTTCCTGCCTTACATCTGGTTTGCCGCGCGACGTATTGGTTTGATGCCCGGATCATTGACGGTGCCGTCAACGGTGTTGCTTCGCTGGCCCTGTGGAAGTCGCGATGGACCGGATTGTTCGACAAATGGGTTGTGGACGGTGCCGTCAACGGAACGGCGTATTTTTTCGGTTTCTTTGGGATCCTGCTGAAAAAGACGCAGACAGGCAGGATTCAGGCCTATATCGCTTTCGCTCTGACGGGCGTGGTCATTCTCTTTTACATTTTTCTCTGATACAGTGAACGAACGAACCACAGCATACATCCCGGAGTATTGATGCAATTCCCGATTCTCACCTTGATCACCTTTTTGCCTGTACTGGGCATGATCATTGTGCTCCTGCTGCCAAAAGACAGAATACGCGCCATTCAAGCGACGGCTGTGGCGGTTACCGGTGTACAGGTCGTGCTCGCCATTCTGTTATGGATGGCCTTCGACAGTGCCAAGACCGGTATCAATGAGGTTGCTTCCATGCAGTTCGTTGAACGGTTACCGTGGATTGTGATCCCGGCCACGCCGTGGATTGGCGAGATACGCATTGAGTACTTTCTCGGTATAGACGGCTTGTCGCTGCCGATGGTCTTGCTCACCGCTTTGATCAGTTTCCTCGCCACCTTTTCTTCCTTCAGTATCAAGAAGTCCGTCAAAGGCTACTATGCCATGTTTCTTCTGCTCGTGACGGGCATGATGGGCGTGTTTGTCGCGCTGGACATGTTTCTCTTCTATGTCTTCTGGGAAGTGATGCTGTTGCCGATGTATTTCCTGATCGGTATATGGGGTGGTCCAAGACGCGAATATGCAGCGATCAAGTTTTTTCTGTATACACTTGCCGGATCGGTGCTGCTGTTGTTGGTAATGATCGGCTTGTACTTCAGCACGATCGATCCCGACAGTGGGCTCCACACGTTCTCCATGATTGCGATGATGGATCCGGCCAATGTCACACACGGAATCTTCGCCACGATCGGCAGTACCGCGCGTATGCTGGCGTTTGTCGCCTTGTTCATCGGTTTTGCCATCAAGGTACCGATTTTTCCATTCCACACCTGGTTGCCGGACGCGCATGTCGAGGCCCCGACAGCGATATCCGTGATCCTCGCCGGTGTGCTGTTGAAAATGGGGGCATACGGCCTGTTGCGCATCAGTTTCCCGATCTTTCCGGAGATGACCTTGTACTTTCAGATGCCGATGATGGTGCTCGGTTTCATCAACATCGTCTATGGTGCATTGTGTGCGATGGCGCAGACGGACTTCAAAAAGCTCATCGCGTATTCCTCCGTGTCACACATGGGCTATGTGCTGCTGGGTATGGCAGCGTTGAACGTGCAGGGCATGACCGGTGCGGTGTTCCAGATGTTCAACCATGGGACTATCACTGCGATGCTCTTCCTTCTGGTCGGTGTTCTGTACGACCGGGCCCACACACGTGGACTCAATGAGTTCGGTGGCGTCTATAACAAGATGCCCGTGTACTCTTTCCTGACGGTTATCGCGTTTTTTGCCGCAATCGGGTTGCCATCGATGAGTGGTTTTATCAGTGAAGCCTTTGTCTTTCTCGGGGCTTTTCAGACCAGCAAGCTGTGGACCATTCTTTCCACGCTGGGCATCGTTCTTGGTGCGGGATACATGTTGTGGACCTTCCAGCGCGTTTTTATGGGGACACTGCCAGAGAAGTGGGAGGGTGTTCTTACGGACGTCAACGGTCGGGAATTGTTTACACTGGTCCCGCTCGCTCTCATCATCATTGTGCTCGGTGTGTATCCCATGCCTGCACTGAACTGGATGACCACCTCCCTCGGACATCTGGTGGAATTTGTCAACTCAAGCGCCATTCCTGTTGTGTTCAGCGCTTTTTAATGCACGTAAGTCGACACGCAAGCGAGTACAGTCCTCATGATTGAGAACATTTTCAGAAGCATCCCTTCATTCTGGCCAGAAATCACGATGTCGTTGACGTTTGTCGTTGCGATGGTCGTGGAACTGATTACCGGGAGAAAGGGACGAACATCTACGGGAATGATAACCGGTGCGTTCGTACTCGCCGGCTTCATCATCACGATGCTGCAGTTGCCGTTCCAGAGTCCGGAACCGCGCATGTTATTCGGGACGATGTATGTCGTGGACCCGTTCGCATTGTTTTTCAAATATCTGATTCTTGCCACGGGCATCGTCATCATCGTTTTTTCGATGCAGTCCCGGGAGCTACGTGACCAGGACACCGTCGGTGAATTTTTCTGTTTCATCGCGGCAATGACATTCGGCATGATGCTGATGACCGGAGCATCGAATCTTCTGATGATTTATCTCTCTATCGAACTTGTCAGTCTCACCTCCTATATCCTTGCCGGTTTCAGTAAGACACGACATCGTTCAGGCGAAGCCGCCCTGAAATACGTTCTCTTCGGTGCTGCCGCATCAGGGATCATGCTGTATGGGATATCGCTGCTGTACGGGTTGACCGGCGTTCTTGATATTTACACGATACAGGCGGGGCTCGCTGCCGGTGTTTTTGTTCACGGTGCAACAGAATTCTGGCCGTTACTGATCGCCGTCATCATGATTCTTGCCGGGTTCGGCTACAAGATTTCGGCAGTGCCGTTTCACTTCTGGACTCCCGACGTGTACGAAGGCGCTCCGATCACCATGACGGCGTTTCTCGCAGTCGCGTCAAAGGCCGCCGGTTTTGCGATCATGATCCGTTTCTTCTACGTCACCTTCTACGATTCATTGATTGATGTGGGGAAGTGGGTCAGTCTGCCGCATATTGAATGGAATCTACTGATCGCAATTCTCTCCGTGCTTACGATGACACTCGGCAATCTGGTAGCGATCTGGCAGGACAATCTCAAGCGCATGCTCGCGTATTCGAGTATCGCGCATGCCGGGTATATCCTCATGGGTGTGGTTGTCATGACCGATCTGGGAATCGCTTCGATTCTGATGTATTTCATGATTTATTTCTTCATGAATCTCGGTGCGTTTTTTGTTGTCATGGCCGTGGCAGATCGCATCGGCAGCGAGCATATTGACGATTATCGCGGGTTGGGCAAGCGCGCTCCTGTCATCGGGGTCGGACTTTCCATTTTCCTCGTCTCTCTTACTGGGCTGCCTCCGCTCGCGGGGTTTATCGGCAAATGGATGCTCTTCTCGGCCGTGATCGAGGCGCAATACGTCTGGCTGGCCGTCATCGGTGTTATCAACAGCGCGATTTCTCTGTATTATTACGCCCGTGTGTTCCGCAACATGTATCTGCGCGAACCTCTGGACGGAGATACTTCGCCGATTTCTTTCCGGCCATTTGTGATTGTCATCACGATTCTGTTTATTGTTCCAAACATCGTGTTCGGTCTTTACTTTGGTCCTTTGATCAGTTTTGCACAGCAGTCGGTGCGCATGTTTATGCCTTGAGTTTTGTGATTGACAATAAATGTGTGTATATTTGATACCAGCAAGTATTAATATCTGTTAGTTTCGGAACCTTGCTGCTTTCAGGAGCGTAACACTATTCTTTGGCGATTGACATCTGGAGAACCCCTCATTTTGCATAGACATCGCATTCCAACCCAATACGAGGTTTCACTATGAAAAACGCAGTATCATTTCTCGCACTGGCACTGGCGTTTACCGCGCTAACCGCATTCACTCTCTCCAGCAAGAATAATGAGTATGTCGGGTCCAAGACCTGCAAGGCCTGTCACAGTAATCCCAAGACTGGCGGCACGGCTTACAAAGTATGGGAAAAGTCTGTGCATGCCAATGCCTACAAAACATTGAAGACTGCCGAGGCCGACAAAATCGCCAAGGAACAAGGGCACAGTACCAAGGCCGCTGATACCAAGGAGTGTCTTTCCTGTCATGTGACCGGTCATATGGAAGCCGGTGCAACATTCGCGAAAAAGTTTGACAAGTCTGAAGGCGTCGGCTGTGAATCCTGCCACGGTGCCGCCAGCGCATACAGAATCAAACATGCGAAGGATGTCGAAGGAGCTCGCGCGTTGGGCTTGATTACCAAGAAGGTATCCAGTGGCGCAGCGGAAAAGCAGTGCGTCAGTTGCCACAACAAGAAGAGCCCGACCTACAAGCCCTTCAAGTTCAAGGAAGCGTGGAAGTCCGTAGCACATCCGAACAGCTGACAAGGTGTAACGGGTCTGAGAGCGTACACCCCGGCACATCGGACAATTCTCCATCGTGAATATCTTTAAAAGTACATAGCATTCTGAAATTGTGATACCGTGCCGTCTTCGAGGCGGCGCGGTATTGCTCCATTCATTCACCGACCTGAAGGAAGCATTTATGAACGTTGCGATCAGGTTGCTTGTGTTTACGATCGTATTCGCATCTGGCCTGCAGGCCCAGACGCTGAACGGACGATTCGTGACATCGGCGTACGGGTGGGAACGGCAGATGAAGGATGGCGGGTCCACCTCGCATCTTCGTGCCTATGAGCATGTACAGCTCAACATGGGCATGGACAACATCTCCTTCCACACTTCATTGCAGGGATTCACCGACCTGGGCGATGGGATAGACGGTGATCCAGGACTGCGCGTGTACAACGCGTATTTCCGTATCAAGAATTTATTCGATGTGGCGGACGTTCGACTCGGGCGTCAAGCGCTGTTTGCCGGTGTGAGCTATGGCACGATTGACGGTGCGCAGGTCCGCGTGCGACCCACTGACGGTGTCGAGGTCATGGCTTACGGTGGGGGGCTGACACCCCCGGGCCAGCATGTCGATTATTCTTTTCTCGATCAGTTGGAGGACAACTGGCAGGTCGGCGGTCAGGTCCTGCTTTATCTCATCAAGAATACGAAAATCGGTCTCAGCTACATGAACAGGAACAGGGAACAGTCTGCCTTCTATTCCTGGCGGCCTGATGCACAGTTGGATCTCGAAGAGACACTTATCGATTATGGCTCCCGCGCCAATCAATACGGTAGTCTCAACGTCGCACATTCCACCGGCAGGTTCTGGCTGTACGGCCGCTACGATTATGATTTCAATTTCGAACGCACGGCACGCGCCGAGGTTGCCGCGACCTACCAGGCAATGCCGACACTCGGGTTCACACTGAACCTGGCGCATCGCGAACCGGTCATCGCCTGGAATTCCTATTTCGCACTGCTGGAAGCCAGTGCGCATCAGGAGGCGGTGCTTGGTGTCGATTACCGTGTTCACCCCCGTCTTACATTGCTCGGTCGTTTCTCGAGTGTCATGTACGATGATGATGATGCGTTCCGGGTCTCCCTCGGGGCAGCGAACAAGTACGCCTCCATCATGTACACCAAGGACGTGAGTTACGATGGAGATCTGGACGGTTTCAATCTGCATCTGAGCTATCCTCTTCTGGAGGGAATGCTCGTCCCGCATGTGGGCGCGGTGTACAGCACCTATGCCCTGGCTGCGAATCTCAGCGATGAGACGAACTGGACCGACCGTGCCTCGACCTGGGTCGGTGTTCTCGGAACGACGTTCCGTCCGGTCAAGACCGTCTCCATCGATCTCCAGGGTCAGTATATGACAAACAGGATTTACAAATCCGACCTTCGTGCCTTTGCACGCGTCAATTACTGGTTCTCCAACCCATTCGGCTTCGGCAACTAGGAGGAAGGCATGAAAAGAACATTTATTTTTTGCGCCCTGCTATTTGTCATCTCCGCCGGCATCGCTCTGCTTCTGAGCGTGCCCGAACCGGTGGCGGCCGATAACGGTGTGCTCTTTTCCCATACGCTGCACAATGACCTGGCTGATTGCGCGACCTGCCACGAGGCACGCGGAAGCGAAGACGCGACCGACAATCTGCTCCCGGCCCCGACGGTCTGTCTCGACTGCCATGATACAGAGGATGTCCAGGTGTACTATTCGCTCGATGAGTCGGCGAGTCTCGACACATACGTCCTCCCGATCAGTGATCGCCGTCTGTACTTCTCACACAAATTGCATGCCGACGGTCTCGAAATGGAGTGTGTACAATGCCATATCGGGATCACGGACGAGGTCGCCACTACCATGCCGTCGATGCAGATGTGCTATCACTGCCACAACAATGCGGATGAAAGTGCACCGATTCAGAAAATCGCGGGAGTCGATGCGCCTGTCATCTCCGCGACGAATCAATGCGAGGCCTGTCACACAACGCTGGCAGGACTGCATCCGGAAAATCATCGCGTGGCGAACTTCATTCAGAATCATGGGAAATTCGCTATGAACGGGGAAGCGGACAGAGACTGTGCCGTCTGCCATTCCCAGAGCTTCTGTCAGGAATGCCACACACCTTCAAACGACGTACCAGCAGGCGTCACCAGTGATCGCTTCTACATCGACGCTTACCCGCGTGGTGAAAAAATTGATGATGCACATCAGTTGACCGTACAGAAAGCACACCCTCTCGGCTATCTGTACACACACGGCTTCGACGCCCGCGCGAAATCTACGCGTTGTGAAACCTGTCATGAGCAGGAAAGCTTCTGTACTCCCTGCCATCAGAACGGCTATGACGCATCCGGTGTGCGCATTGTACCGCAGTCCCATCAGCTTGCCGGCTTTGCGACCGTCGGCGGCGGTGCAGCCATGAATCGTCACGGTCGTCTCGCGCGCATGGATATGGAAAGCTGTGTCACCTGTCATAACGTTGAGGGCGGAGATCCTGTCTGTGCCGCCTGCCATTCCACCGGAGCTGTCACGGGAGGTATGAGATGAAAAAAGCATTGTTTGCCACCCTTCTTTCCATTGTGCTGCTGGCGCTTCTTGCAGCTTGCAGTAGTGAATTGCAGGATGCCGATGATCT
>JAGTUW010000172.1 GCA_018224345.1 Bacteroidota bacterium | reverse complement strand
TCAGCGCCAGGTCCTCGTCGAAGATGAGGCCCGATGCCTCGAAACCAACCTGGATCTGGGTGCCACTGACATTCCAGATCGCGATCTCGCTGTCACCGATATCGAAAGTGGGTTGAGCCCGGAGGCCAGTGGCAAAGAAGATGAATGAAATAATGAGTGCGGCGGGGGCGATTCCGCGAGGGAGGAGTCCTGCTGCGTTCTGAAGAATCCGGTTGATGTTCACGCGATATTGTTTCCGCAATACGGCGTTTTCACGCCCGCTGCGCGCGAATACCGCAGCAATAATCATGCCGACACCTCGGTTGTTTCTCGGTTGTTTCTCGGTTGTTTCTCGGTTGTTTCTCGGTTGTTTCTCGGTTGTTTCTCGGTTGTTCCTCGGTTGTTCCTCGGTTGTTCCATTGTTGTTCCATAACAAATCTCCTGTAATGGTTGTGAAAGAACAGGAACGCCGTCAACCCTCTCTCGCCGGTCAGGAACTGTACAGGAGGTATCAGGCTGCGTACCCGTTAAAATAACAGACCAGAAATCAAAGTCAAGCAAAATCGTTCGCGCATTACATTCACTCCACATTGAATCGGACTCGTCCTGAACTATTCGCAAATAACACACTTTTCTTCGTCTGCGGATTGTTTCGATTGCGGTTCTTCGATTGCGGATTGCGGAGCCGTATCTATACAATTCTGTAATAAACCCTCTGTGTCCCCTGCCTGTGCCCCGCAGAAGCGCAGTGAAGACGGGATGGTGCCATTCTTCATTTCCCTCATTTCCCTCATTTCCCTCATTTCCCTCATTTCCCTCATTTTCACTTTTAACTTTTCACTTTTAACTTTTAACTCTCTTCATTCCCTATACTGCCATTCCCCGCGAGCCGGGAATACACGGTGGCGGTGGCGGCGCACATGTCTTCGATGTCATGATGCGCCTGTACATGCATACGGGCCCGGGCGCCCATGGCCTGCATCTCCGCCGGCCCGGCAGAAGCGCGGCGCAGACGATCGGCCAGGGCGGCGGCATCCCCGACGGGAAAAACCCACCCTGTCTCGCCGTTCCGGACCAAGGGTCGCAGTACAGCGAGATCCGAGGCGATGACGGGTACACCGTGCGCCATGGCGTCGAGTATGACATATCCCACAGTATCGAGATGCGTGGAAGGGAAAAGCAACGCGGTACACCCCGGAAGCAATTTCGCAGGATCGGACAGAAAACCGTGCAGACGTATGGCGTCACTCGCCAGAGAGACATGCCACTCCTGCAGACGCGGCATCATCGGACCATCACCGATGATGTCGATGTCCGGGATCTCCCCCCCCTGCGCATGAAGAAGCTGTATGGCCGCCATGAGCACTTCGACGCCTTTCTCTTCGCACAATCGTCCGATGAAACAGAAGCGCGGGGTTCCATCCGCCGCCTGTCTGACGCCGGAGGGTATCGGTATACCGTGAGGGATAATGTGAACCTGCCGCCGCCGTGAAAAACGGACATGCGCCTCGAAATGCCTGCGCACCTCTTCCGAAGGTGCGATGATATGCGCCGGATAACACGGCAGCCAGGAGAGATTCGAGAAAGTGTTGTGCGTCGTGTACAGATGCCGCAGTCGTCTGCCGTCCCGATACCGTACGGACGATCTCCCCGACAGCGCGAGGCAGACAAGCGCCATGGCATAACGGCTGTGCGTGTGGACGACGGTGATCGGGTGCTGCCGGAACAGGACGCGCAGTCTTCTCAGGGCGATAAAAATACCCGATATGCTTTTTTTCTCCCCGGCATCGTCGCTGTACAACGGCAGATGCGTCGCGCGGTCGTCGCCATGCAACATGTCTCCCGGCGGAAGCCAGGCGGCGATGCGGGACCCGAAACCGTGTGCGGGCAGCCCCTGCATCAGATCCGACACATGCCTGCGTACGCCACCCCAACGCATTGTATTGATCACATGAAGCACGACGGGCTTCCCATGCGAGGCGTACCGATCCGCCGGAGATGCGGGACCGGATTCGCCGCGCCCGGCAGACATACCGGTGTTCCGGGCACCGTGGGATGTAAGGGCAGTGTTCACAGGAATAATTGATGCATGAGTGAAAGCACGACGTTTCCTTGAGGAGTTGCAGATGCCGCATTGCATGTGCATTTTACCACTCCGTGTGTTAATATGTCGTCACGAGCGCATACATGCAACGTTTCCGCATACTCACTTCCCGCACCTCCCTGCTGCTTGCCGGACTGGCAGTGCTGGCAGTGACCGTGACGCTGTTTGTGTACGTGGAGATCACACAGAGTCGCGCGGACCTGCTTCGCTTCGTCGAGGCAGAGGCGGAAGTGCTGATTGAAACCATCAATCGTGCGGGCACGATGACGGTCGAAGCCAATGCGGAACTCGAACGGGCCATCATTGATCGCCTCCGCGTCGTCGCGACCCTGGTGGAAACCAGCGGAGACAGTCCGCTCCGGGAAGAACTCGCACGTCTCGCAGAAATTGGCGGCGTGGACCTGATCGCCCTTTTCCGCAACGACGGGAGCAGTACCGCCATGCATGTCTCCGGACACATGCGCACAGGCGAAGTGGACGATGCGCAGATGAATACATTGCATGAGGACCTGCTCCTGCCGATCATCCGCAATGAATACATCTGGCTGGCGCAGGACGCGACGCCGACACCATGGACCACGGAACGCATGTTCCTGCTTGCACAGGAACGCGGCGACGAACGTGGCGTGATTCTGCTCGGTATTTCTTCCTCCACCATGCTGGAAAAACGCATACGCCTGGGAATCGGACGTCTGCTGCGGGATATCGGAAGCACGGCATCGATTCACTATGTGGTGCTGCAGGACGACGATGGCATTCTCACTGCCAGTGCAGGGGTGGAGGAAATGCGGGCCATTGCAGCAGATCCCTTCCTTATCGAAGCCATGACCAGTGACGAGGCGCGCTCCCGGCATATCGAAACTGCGGACGATATGCTGTTCGAAATCGTCAGGCGTCTGGAAGTCGCGGACGGAGAAATCGCGCTCATGCGTATCGGTCTCTCCCTCGACCTCGTACGCGGAATTCAACAGCGCTCGATGCATCGCATGGTCATCATCGCCGCCGGGTTTTTCGTCATCGCTGGTATGTTGCTCGTGCTTCTCAACACACGCCGGCGTTTCACCGGGTTGCAGCGCGAACACAGAAAAATGCGCGGGTACACCGCCCTGGTGCTCGACAACATATCCGATGCCGTGGTCGCCACGGACGCGACGGGTGTGATCACTGTCTTCAATCAGGCCGCTGCGCGTTTTTTTTCGATCGCTGCCGATGAAGCGCGCGGCCTGCCCTGCCACGAGGTGTGCCGTGACGATGTCCTGCGACTCGAACGTACACGCGATCAATCGCTCCCTGTCCCCTGGGAGGAAACGGTACAGACCGATGAACGCGGTGAACGGCATATCCTGGCGGTGAGTACCTCGGTGATTCGTGACGACGAAGGCGCGGTGGAAAGCATCGTGGCCATCGCACGCGACATCACCGACCAGCGCCGGATACAGGAACAATCACAGCGCCGGGACCGCCTCTCGGCCATGGGAGAACTGGCGGCGGGTATCGCACATGAAATCCGCAATCCCCTCAATGCGATCAGTATCATTACCCAACGTTTTCAATCGGAATTCACTCCGCAGGAGGACGTTGACGAATACCGGCAGATGACACGGACCATCCGATCCGAAATTCAGCGTGTCAACGGCATCATCACGCAATTTCTCGCCTTCGCGCGTCCCCAACGCCTGCTGCCTCAGCCCTGTGACGTCCGCACAATGCTCGATGACAGCATCGCCGTCGTCCGGGCCATGGCGGCAGACTCTGGTATTGCTATCTCTGTGTTTGCGGAAGGAGAGTTGACAGTCATGGCTGATCGTGAGAAAATCCAGCAGGTCCTGCTCAACCTCCTGCGGAACGCCATCGAGGCCATGGAAGGCGGCGGTCACATCAAGCTCCTCGCCTGCCGGCGCGGAGCACATGTCGTCATCGCCGTCGCGGACAACGGGCCCGGTATCCCGGAAGAAGTTCGCCGCAACATCTTCGATCTGTATTTTACCACAAAAGCGACGGGAACGGGACTCGGCCTCGGTATCGTTCACCACATCGTCGAGGAACATGGGGGCGAGATCAATATAACAAGCAACGAGCATGGCGGAACGACTGTCGAACTTCTGCTGCCGGACACGAGGGACATACACGACGAAGAGGATACACATGACTGATATCACCGTTCTGCTCATCGACGACGAGGAAGCGCAGCGTAACGCCATCGCGGGCTTTCTGAAAAAAAAGCATTTCCGTGTCTTCGAAGCGCCGGGAGGAACGGCAGCGATTGCCCTGCTCCGTGAACAACACGTCGACCTGGTATTGACGGATTACCGCATGCCCGATATGAACGGCCAGGAGGTGTTGCGCGAGGTACACGCGATCAACCCCGACATACCCGTGGTCGTCATCACGGCATACGGCAGTATAGAAACTGCGGTCGAGATCATGAAGCACGGGGCCTTCGATTATCTGCAGAAGCCGGTGGAACTCGACGAGCTGCTGTTGATCATCGGGCGCGCAATCGAACACCGCACGCTGGTCTCGGAAAACCGGCTGCTGCGGGAGCAACTCGCCGAACGCTACTCGTTTTCCAATATCGTCTCGCGCAGCGCCGCCATGGAAGAAGTACTGAACACGGCGGGACGCGTCGCCACCAGCAGGGCCCCGGTGCTGATACGGGGCGAGAGCGGTACGGGCAAGGAGTTGATCGCCCGCGCCATTCACATGTCCAGCGAGAGGCGCGACAAGCCCCTCGTCGTCGTCAACTGCGCCGCCATGCCGGAAACGTTGTTCGAAAGCGAACTCTTCGGCCATGAGAAAGGGGCATTCACCGGCGCCGGACAACAGCGCATCGGGAAATTCGAGCGTGCGGATGGAGGAACGCTGTTCATCGACGAGGTCGGGGACATTCCACCTGCGGTGCAGGTCAAACTGCTGCGTGCGCTGCAATTCGGACAGATCGAGCGCGTCGGCGGCTCGGAGACACTGCAACTCGACGTCCGCATCGTGGCGGCCACGAATCGCGATCTCGAGCGGCTGATCAGTGAGGGCATATTTCGTGAGGATCTCTACTATCGCATCGATGTCGTGACCATCACCCTCCCTCCGCTTCGCGAACGCCGCGAGGATATTGGTCCGCTGTCCCTGGAATTCACACGTAAATACGCGGAGATCAACGGCAAGGACGTGCATTCGATTTCGCGAGAAGCCATGGATGTGCTGCAGCGTTACGATTATCCCGGCAATGTGCGTGAGCTCGAAAACATCGTCCAGCGCGCCGTGGTGCTCACACGTGGCGACATCATCAGTACGCAGGACCTGCCCCCCTATGTCACAGGCGAATTCTCTACGCAGTCAACCTCGTTCGAT
>JAGTUW010000171.1 GCA_018224345.1 Bacteroidota bacterium | reverse complement strand
CATTTTCCGTCGCTACGGTGTTCGTACGAACCGCTGAGAAGGACGAGGTCGGCAGTGGGGCGCGCGACACTCGAATAGATACGCGAGGCCCAGATCCCGGGTAGTGGATTGTAGAGACTGTCGATATTCCATTTCATCTGCGTCAGAGCGACATACCAGGACAGGCCTCCGTCGTCAGAGAGATACACCCGTAAGGCCTTCCCCTTGTCATCCCCTGCGCAGGCGTAGTGCAGACTGTCAGCGGCAGCCAGATTATTTTTGTACCCCGTCCCGGTAAACGAACCACTGCCGGTGGACCGCCATTCCCGAACATGCTGAGCGGAGAGGAATGTGGAAGAGGCAAGAAGGAGGACCATGAGGGAAATGAAAGGACTCAGTGCTGCATTTGGTTTCATGATAACGCTCGTGGAATGTGATCGATCAGGGCAATAAGCCGAATGACAACAGATACGCCGAACCAGTTACATTTTTTTTCTCAAATCAGATTGATGTAAACGATGCAATTTTCCTGACTCCGTTCAACGCCCATGTTCTGCCCATGCCGGGAGGCTGTTGCTGAGCGTCCTCCACCCTGTTGTCGGGACAGACGCGGTACACCCGTTCTGATTGCCTCCACCGGCACATCATCATTTTCCATCCCTCGAAGTGGAATGAGATTCATACCGGGATCGCCGCATGTCGCGATCAATCAGTCAATGATTCCGGCCCTGATTCTCGCCATCACTTCCGCGCAGGCGGAATACATTTCGAAACAATTTTCTCCGGGCGGATCGCATAGACGCCGCATATAAATCAGGGGTGGGGGATACGAGGATGATATTTGCTGAGAATTCTCCTTCGTCACATAGCTTCGAATGCCGTCCGCAACACTGTTCGAAGTGAACGGAAAGCGGTTGCATCCCTGTAATCCCTGCTGAAGATCCGCGCCGCACGAAACACGTCGAGCGTGTCTTCGAGTACTGCAAGAAAGTAGTTGCGGGCAGAGTCAGGTGAAAGCCCCTGCCAACCGATACCAGTGCCGTGATGGAATTTTACAGTCCAGCTTTCGTTTCCATCGATGTCAGTTTCGATGGACATCGCTGGCGGAAGTCCCATGAACGCGGGATCGGCCAGAAGCGAACGCACTCTCCGGAATCCGATGGAGGGATGCAGGCAGAGATAAAAATCGGATTGCACCATCATATGCATCCGGTTGCATTCAACCGTACCGCGATAGAACCAGGGTGGATCGAAACCCGGTATACAAGGGTCATCGGCGTCCATGAGCATGAATTCCCAGCGGCTGGTCGGCATTGCTTCGAAGGTGTCATATATGGAAGATGCAGGATCCTCCCTGTCCTCGACGAGGAAGCATTCCGTGTTGTCATGCAGTCGTTCGATCAATGCCGGCCGAAGGTGATCCAGAAAGAGACGGTGATAATCGGCGGTTGCAGCAGGATGGGTATGTATCATCACGTATCCGGACTGATAAAAGTGAAACATCGTCATCCGGAACGTACAAAGCAAGTCCCTGCAGAACGATATCTGCAAATTGCAATTGCACCGCACAACCCATATCCAAAATTGCACGTTGTATACCACCGAATTTCACAAACAGCGTGCAGGGGCGGTTCGCGAACCGCCCTGTTTCCGCAACCCACGTGCGAGCCTCCCCCCACCCGGCCTCCCGAATCTACCGGACGTGTTACCGATGGATACATACGGCCGTCGGGAATCACACCGTTTCACACCAGATATCCCGATCCCGACGTTGCACGTTCTATACCACCGAATTTCACAAACAGCGTGTAGGGGCGGTTCGCGAACCGCCCTTCGTTGCGGAACCCCCGTTCGTCAACCACACGCACACAACCAGGGCGACCGTTGTAGGGGCACCCCTCGCGGGTGCCCTAAATGATATCGCCGGACAAATCGCGTGCATCATGATTCGTTGCAGGGGCGGTTCGCGAACCGCCCTGTTTCCGCAACCCACGTGTGAGCCCCCCCCACCCGACCTCCCGAATCTACCGGACGTGTTACCGGTGGATGCGCACGGTCCAATGGTGATCGCACCCAATCCGCACTGGATATCCCGCATGATATTTTTGGAGGGGCTGCGCCCTGGCCTTGCGCTTTCCATCCGATCCTGTTAACTTTCGACAGCATGCACGGATGATACATGAGTGCACATGATGTCGGTGATAAGGGTCTTAAACCGATGTAGAATGGAGACCTGTCTCATGCCTTCTGCAGGGAGATAGCAGAGCATGAATATAGCACACGCAACAATGATCACGATCCACTGTGGATTCGGATGTCTCGGCGATGCAGAGAGCGCGGTTCACTCTGATGCAGGCGGTTTGATCGCTCTTGATCTCAATCGCTTCCGATGGCATACACGGTAGAATATTGAATGAAGGAATTGTTAATAAGGGATGGGACTATTGTCATGAAATACAAGCCGGAAATACATCAACGTCGCTCCATTCGCCTGAAGGGATACGATTATTCCCAGGAAGGTGCATATTTTGTGACCATCTGTGTCGATAACCAGGAATGCCTGTTCGGAGATATTGTGGATGGGAAAATGTTCCTCAATCAGGCAGGAGAAATCGTTGTCGATTCGTGGACATGGTTGACGCAACAATACAATTATGTTGATTTGGATGAATGGATTATCATGCCGAATCACCTGCATGGAATCATCACCATCATGGACGGTCGCTGTGAGAGCAATGCGCGAACCACCTCTATTGGACAACGCAAATCCATCGGCAGAATAATCGGTGCATTCAAAACGGTATCGACCAAACGAATCAATATTTTGCACCAAAACGTATGTGCAAGATTATGGCAACGCAATT
>JAGTUW010000170.1 GCA_018224345.1 Bacteroidota bacterium | reverse complement strand
TCATCGGCGATGCCAGCGTTTTCAATTATATACCCATCATCGGCACCAAGCATTTCTCCATCAATGGACAACAGGCCGGAGTCGAAGTCATATTCGTCGGTCTGTTCCTCTTTCGGGCTGCACCCGGACAGCAGAGCGA
Organism: Bacteroidota bacterium; assembly: GCA_018224345.1. Taxonomy (GTDB): domain Bacteria; phylum Bacteroidota; class Ignavibacteria; order SZUA-365; family SZUA-365; genus SZUA-365. The sequence goes on along the minus strand of JAGTUW010000170.1, from coordinate 6,871 downwards.
ACAGCAGCAGGAGCATCATCTGTTTCATGTTATAGTCGCAAATAAAACGTGATAGGAAACAGCGTGGCAATTACAGAACCCTGTGGGGGGCTGCTATGGAAGCTCAGGTCCCACAGTTCTACAGAAGCTGCGCTGTCGCTGTATGTGTATGCTCTATCGTATATCTCCGGCACTGCGTCCCGCACTGTCCGGTCTCTGTCAGCAGTCCTCAGCGATGGAGGATCAGTTGACCGTTATTGTAGATGCCCAACGCACGGCCTGTAAGCTGGCGGCCATGAAATGGTGTGTTGCGCGATTTTGAGCGGAATTGTGCCGCATCGACAATCCACTGCGTTTCTGTATCGAGAAAACTCAGGTTCGCGGTCTCCCCTTCGGCGATCCGAAGTTCCGGAAGTCGGAGGATGCGTCTCGGGTTCGTAGAGAGTTTCTCGATCAGGTCCGGTAGTGTCAGCCAATCATCCAGCAGCAACTCTGTCACCGAGAGCCCGAACGCCGTCTCCAGACCGATGATACCGAATGGTGCGTAGACGAACTCCACTTCTTTTTCAAAGCCAGCATGCGGGGCATGGTCGGTGGCGATGGCATCGGCGGTTCCATCCCGCAATGCTTCTTTCATTGCCTGGACGTCGTCGGCAGTGCGGAGCGGAGGGTTCATCTTCACATTCGAATCAAAACCACGCACTGCTTCGTCGGTGAGCGTAAAATGATGTGGAGCGACTTCACAGCTCACCCTGAGGCCGCGGGCCTTGGCGGCGCGGACGGCATCGGCCGCTCCTGATGTACTCATGTGTGCGAGATGATAACAGCCGTTGACATATTCGGTAAAAAGAAGATCGCGTGTGACGACGGCGTCCTCGGATAAACGTGAAATCGGTGGGAGGCCCAGTTCGGTCGACACAAGACTTTCATTCATCGCGCCACCGGCGAAAAGCTGTGGATCTTCTGCATGCTGAATCAGGGGCAGATCAAGCATCGATGCGTATTCAAGAGCGGTACGCAGAACTCGGGTGTTGGTGACGGGACTCCCGTCATCGGAGAATCCCACAGCGCCGGCTTCACGCAGCTCTATCATTGGTGCGATGGATTCTCCCTTGCGTCCTTTCGTGATCGCACCAATGGGATAGACATCGACGGGCAGTCCCTTGGCTTTTCCGTAGACAAACAGGGCGACGGATGCGTTATCTATTGGTGGATCGGTATTGGGCATGCAGGCGACGGCGGTAAACCCACCGGCTGCTGCCGCAGCAGCACCACTTGCGATATCTTCCTTGTGCTCCTGTCCCGGTTCGCGGAAATGCACGTGCATGTCGCAAAGCCCGGGTGTAATGAACGCACCTTTCAGGTCGATGACTTCCGCATCGGAAGCTGAGAGCCCTTCTCCGATACGTTCGATGACAGTATCGACGACGAGTATGTCTTTCTGTGTATCAAGCCCCGCAACGGGATCGATTATGCGTGCATGTTTGAATAAATACGAGGCCATGGGGTTACTCCGCTCTGGTTCCAATGAGGTACAGCACTGCCATGCGAATGGCCACACCGTTGGTGACCTGTGGCAGTATGACAGAAGAGGGTCCGTCAGCCACTTCCGATTCGATCTCGACACCGCGGTTGATAGGTCCGGGATGCAGGATCAGCAATTCCTTTCCGAGAGTGTCAAGCCGGCGGCGAGTAATTCCGTAGCTGTTATGATACTCGCGCAGGGAAGGGAAATTCGCGCCGGCGTCACGTTCAAGCTGAATACGCAGGACGTTTATCACATCGCTGAAATGCAATGCTTCATCAATATCGGTGAAGATACGTACACCGAGACGTTCAAGATCATACGGAATCATGCTTGCCGGTCCGCACACCGCGACATTGGCACCCATGGTGAGCAGCCCGTAGATATTCGAGCGTGCCACCCGGGAATGCGCGATGTCGCCGATAATACAGACGTTGAGTCCATCGAATGTTTTGGTCTTCTGCCGTATGCTTATCATATCGAGCAGAGCCTGTGTGGGGTGTTCATGTGCCCCGTCACCGGCATTGATGAAGCGGCTTGTGCACCGTTCACTGAGAAACTGTACGGAACCTGCGGCAGAGTGGCGCATGACGACAATGTCGACTTTCATCGCCTCGATGTTCCGCGCAGTATCCAGCAAGGTCTCTCCTTTCTTGACGCTGCTTGTGCTCGCGGAAAAATTCACCACGTCGGAGGAGAGACGACGCTCGGCGAGTTCGAAAGATATCCGTGTGCGTGTACTGTTTTCGAAAAACAGGTTCACAACGGTTTGGCCCTGCAATGTCGGGACTTTCTTGATCGGTCTGTCCAGAATTTCGAGAAAGGTGTCTGTCGAATCGAGAATCAATTCGATATCCTGCTTCGGAACGTTGTGCAGACCGAGGAGATGCGAGTTTGTTAGTGATGACATACCGTTTCGTTTTCTTGAAAGGATGATTACTCTTCAATGGAGACCAGGTCGATGGCATCTGTGTCATCGACTTCGCGGAGGCGGACGCGCACTTCCTGTCCTCGTGAAGTCGGGACGTTTTTGCCTATAAAATCAGCGCGAATAGGTAATTCACGGTGACCACGGTCGACGAGCACGACGAGTTGAATCGAACGTGCCCGACCGAGATCCATCAACGCGTTGAGAGCCGCTCGAACTGTGCGGCCGGTAAACAGAACGTCATCGACGAGAATGACATGCTTGTCGTTGAGGTCGAAGGTGATGTCGGTGGCACGGACTTCGGGTTGACGGAGATGGTTGCGCACGTCGTCACGGTACAGGGTCACATCGAGCACGCCGGTGTGTACCTGCTGTTGCTCGATGTCCCCGAGCTTTGCCGCAAGACGTAGCGCGACGAATTCTCCGCGTGTCCGCAATCCGATGACAACGAGTTCGTCAACACCCTGATTGCGTTCGAGGATTTCATGCGCGAGGCGTGATATCATGCGATCAAAGCCGCCTGCGTCAAGGATCGTTTGCAGGAATTTCATGGTTGAGACCTGATAGTCGTTGGTTGTAGGGGAAGGTGCAGGAGTGTGCGGCGGACCGTATCGAGAGCTGCCTGCGCGGAACGTTGCTTGCATCGGATGCGATCAGTGCCAAAGTAGTATTCGCAGGCATGCGTGCCTGTTTCCCCGGCAATACCTATCCAGACGAGACCGACGGGTTTGGAGGCGGTGCCGCCGTCAGGACCCGCGATACCTGTCGTGGAAATCCCGATTGACGATCCGGCAAGCTGGCGTACGCCTGCCGCCATGGCTTCGGCTGTCTGGCGGCTGACGGCTCCATGTGTTTCGATTATCCGTGGGTCAACACCGAGCGTCTCAATTTTGCTTCTGTTGCTGTACGCGATGACACCGCGATCAAAGCAGCGAGAACTCCCGGGAACGTTGGTGATACGGTCGGTGATCAGACCGCCGGTACAGGATTCCGCGACAGCGATGGATTTTCCGGTATCAATGAGCAGTTTCAGTACGACTGCTTCCAGTCGGTCGTCGTCGGTTCCAAATACAAATTCTCCGGCACGTTCATTGATATGGGCCTGCATCAACGCGATCCGCTCCGCCGCACGTTCCTGTTCCGGGTCGATGGCGGTGAGACGGACACGCACGCCAAGCGTCGAAGGAAGATAGGCCATGGAACAGCCATCGCAGCGTGATTGTATGTCACCGAGCAGTTCGGCGAGCGTCGACTCGGGGATGCCGGTGGTCAGTACAGTGGTCGATGCACGTGCATTCCGGAAGTTCTCGAGCAGACGGGGGAGTATGAACGATTCAACCATCCCTGTCATCTCATGTGGCACTCCCGGTACGACGAAAAAATGTTTCATATCCCGGTGAATGCAGTAGCCCGGTGCAGTCCCGTTGTTATTACGAATAATTTCCGCACCCGCCGGTACCATTGCCTGATCGCGATTCGCAGCGGTGACGGGACGTCTTCGTTCGGAAAGAAAGCGGGTGATATCGTCGAGCACGAGCGCATGTTCGACAAGGGGCATATCGAACACATTGCTGAACGCCGCACGCGTAACGTCGTCGTGCGTCGGTCCCAGACCTCCTGTACTTATCACAATATCGTTTTCCTTCCACGCCCGTCGAAATTCCTTCTGCAGAGTATCGATGTGATCTCCAATCGTCGTAATTCTGCGAACGGTGATCCCCAACAGACTGAGCTGCTCTCCGAGGTATGTAGCGTTGGTGTTGGTGACTTGCCCGATAAGAAGTTCGTCGCCGATTGAGAGGATTTCTGCGTTCATGCGGCCTACCAGATTCTGTTAAATATAGGCATGTGGCAACGAATAATCAAAGATGGTGTTTCACCCGCTTTTTCGCATCGTGGTTCAACAACGTTTCCGCTCTTATGATGACAGCACTCCCGACCATTGCATCACCTGAACAGGCATTCTCTCCATCTCTGCTTTTCCGTGTTTGTACGCACAGTGGTGGTTGTCGAAGGCAGTTGTGTTTTCAGTTCTGAGAGCCTGTGGTGACACGCCCTCCCCGCAGTTGGCGAACTGCACCCGATACTATTTGGAAGTTAGCTTGTGCGCGGCTAAATTTATGGACTGTCGAAGACTATGTTGTTGTTCTTTTTTCGCTTTAGTGCAAGGAGGATCTTTTGAGAGAATTTACCCCGGAACAAATCAGAAATGTGGCCGTCATCGGCCACGGAAGCTCCGGAAAGACGATCCTGGCCGAGGCCATGCTGCTTTCCTCTGGTGCGACCACCCGTATCGGACGCATCGAAGATGGGAGTACCACATCCGATTATCATTTCGATGAGATCGAGAGGCAGATTTCAATAAACAGCACCTTGTTGAGTACGATTTTTCGGGATCACAAAATCAATATCATCGATACGCCGGGGTATTCCGATTTCCTCGGTGACGTCATTTCAAGTCTGGGTGTCGTGGATACTGCTCTGTTGGTCCTCAAGTCAGCCGAAGGTGTGGAGGTCGGGAGCGAGCTTGTATGGAATTATGCCGACAAGACGGAAACGCCTGTGGTCATTGCCATCAACAAAATGGACAACGAACACGCCGAATTTGATCAGGTGGTCGAGGAGGCACGTGCACGTCTGAGTCCGGATGTCGTCATCGCACAGTTCCCTGTCAACAAAGGTCCGAATTTCAGTACGTGTATCGATGTCATCCGCAAGAAAATGATGACCTTCGCTACAGATGGCTCCGGTAAATATGAAGAGACCGAAGTTCCAGAGGAATACAAGAGCCGGATAGAAGCGGAGCATCAGGCTTTGCTGGAGAAAGTTGCCGAGTCGTCGGAGCAGCTTCTTGACGCTTTTTTCGAGAAGGGAACGTTGTCGGAAGCCGAAATGGCCCAGGGACTGAAGAGTGCGATTCGCAATCGTAAGGTCTTCCCGGTATTCTGCATGGCCGCACAGATGAATATCGGTGTAGGCCGTGTGATGGAGTTTCTCATTAATTATTGTCCCGATCCGATAACAGACAGGACCTTCCCTGCGTTGAAGACAGGGACGGATGAAGAAACGATCATCACGCCGTCGCCATCAGGCGATGCCTGCGCCTTTGTGTTCAAGACAATTTCCGAACCGCATGTAGGGGAGTTGTCCCTGTTCAGGGTCTATAACGGGACCATTACTGCTGGTTCCGATGTGGTAAATCAGAATAACGGCAAAGGCGAACGCCTTAATCAGCTTTATTCTCTCCGCGGCAAGGAAAGATATGATATGCCGAAGGTGACAGTCGGAGATATCGCTGCGGCTGTCAAACTCAAGGATACGCATACGAACAACACGCTGACGGCGAAGGGTTACGATACAATGATTCCACTGATCGCTTTCCCTGAGCCGGTGATGTCCTGCGCCGTAAAATCCAAGGCCAAGGGAGATGAGGACAAGATTGGAACCGGGCTGCACACGCTGCATGAGGAGGACCCTTCGTTCCGCGTCAGGGTGGATCAGGAAACAGGGGAGACCATTGTAGACGGGCAGGGGGAAATCCACATCAACGTCATGACCAAACGTCTCAAGGAACGTTTCGGCGTCGAAGTCGAACTGACGCCACCCCGCATACCGTACCGCGAAACGATACGAAAAAGTTCTGATGTGTCTTACAAGCACAAGAAGCAGACCGGTGGGGCCGGACAGTATGCAGAAGTATATATTAAACTTGAGCCGAAACCTCGTGGTGAGGGTTATGAGTTTGTCAATAATATTGTGGGTGGTGTTATCAGCGGCCGTTTTATTCCTGCCGTGGACAAAGGCATCCAGGAGCAAATGGCGCGTGGGGTAGTGGCAGGATGTCGTATGATCGATATGAGAGTCACTCTCTACGACGGTAGTCAGCACACGGTCGATTCCAATGAAATGGCTTTCAAGACCGCAGCCCAGATGGCTTTCAAAAGAGCAGTCAATGACGCGAGTCCTATTTTGCTCGAACCAATTTATGAAATTGAGGTCACGGTCCCTGACGAATTTATGGGCGACGTGATGGGAGATATTTCTACGCATCGCGGAAAGATCCAGGGGATGGACGCCAATGGGCCCTTCCAGGTCATCAAAGCAAAAGTCCCTCTTTCCGAACTCTACAATTATGCGACACGCCTGCGTTCGATTACGCAGGGGCGCGGATTGTTCCGCAGGTCGTTTTCAAATTATGAGGACGTGCCGGGTGATGTGCAGCAGCGCATTGTGGAGGAATACAAGGCCGCGAAACTAGAGGAAGATTAAGTGCCAGTACGCAATATAGTTTTTGTTTTGATCCTCCTGGCAGGATTTGCGCCCGCTCTGCGGTCGCAAATCCTGCCGGAGAGCGCTTCCAGCTCGCAGTTCTTTTCTGCAACCGGTGGTTCTTTTTACAATTTTGCGAGTGGCAGCGGTTGCGATCTCATGGTGAGTGT
>JAGTUW010000169.1 GCA_018224345.1 Bacteroidota bacterium | reverse complement strand
TGAAAGGTGTTATTGATTTTGTGGAGGTCGAGGTCCGTGAACAGCGCTGAATTTCATCATCCCCGGCAGCCTGATCCTGGCAACACCCCAGAGGAGAACCGTCTCGATTGCTCCACGGCCCCCCTGGATGTCGCACCCGCTTGCACGGAGAAATCAACACCTGCGGCTACCGTGTATCTCGGGTTGGGTTCCAATATCGGAGACCGGCTGTCGATGCTGCAACGCGCTCTTGATGCGCTCGGCATTCTCCCCGGCACCAGCATCCTGCGCTGTTCACGCGTATATGAAACCGCACCCTGGGGATACGCCGATCAGGAAGCATTCTATAACTGTGTTGTGGCACTGCGTTGCGCCCTTCCTCCGCGTGCGCTGCTGGCGGCCCTCCATGCCATCGAACGCGAACTCGGACGCGAACGGCGCGTTCGCTATGGACCACGCAGCATTGATCTTGATATTCTCCTTTACGGTGATGACATTATTCATCTGGAAGGGTTGACCATTCCGCATCCTTCAATGGCGGAACGGAATTTTGTTCTTCAACCCCTGCAGGAAATCGCACCCGACCTGCGCCACCCGGCTGAAGGCCTCACAATCATGGATATGGCAACGCGTTGTACCGACGATGGCACTGTCCTCGATACCGGGCATCGGCTTGAAGCAGACAAGGGGCATGACAGCACGGTCCTTCCCGCGCTGTTCGCAATACTGCGCAGCGAAGACGTTGTCGCCGATGCAACAGAGGAGGAAAACAGGCAGTGAGATTGCTGCGCTTGCCGCACGCCCCCATTTCCGCCGTCGGGGTGCGAAAAGCCACAACAACGAAGAAATCGTCGATCGGCCGGAAGGTCGACACGGAGAAAGCGAATGCAACATGAGATCCGATATATCGCGATTGAGGGAGTAATCGGCGCAGGGAAAACCAGCCTCGCACGACTGCTGCACGAGCGCCTCCGGGGACAACTGGTGCTTGAGAAATTCGAGGACAATCCCTTTCTCAACCGTTTCTACCAGAACCCGGAACGCTACGCCTTCCAGACGCAGCTGTTCTTTCTGCTCACACGCTACAAGCAACTACAGGCACTCTCACAGCAGGAACTGTTCGATGAATTCCTCATTACTGACTATATTTTCGAGAAGGACAAGATCTTCGCGCATCTGAACCTTCAGGACGATGAACTGCATCTTTATGATCAGCTTGCAGCAAACATGGAGAAAAATCTCGCACGCCCCGATCTCGTTGTCTACCTGCAATCCTCCGTCGACCGGCTGATGCAGAACATACGACAGCGTGGCCGCGATTTCGAACGCACGATGTCAAAAAAATACATTCGTGATCTCAACGATGCTTATAATTACTTTTTCTTCCGTTACAAAGCAGCACCGCTGTTGATCGTCAATACAACGGAATTGGATTTCGTCAAACATGAAGACCATCTCGATGAACTCATCCGGGAAATTCTCAAACCCGATCATGTGGCCGTCGAGTATTACACACCAATGTCACGCGTATCCCGGGATTCCTGATGATTTTCCGCATACTCCTTTTCGGCATGATCGGCTACATTATCTTCAAGCTCTATCGCATGCTTGTCGGTGGGAGCCGTCGTCCATCCCCGTTCCGCAAAACGAAGCGCCGTCGCGGCTACAACGGACAGGCCGTCGATGCCCGCTTCGAAGAGATCAATGATGATGACAAACATGATGACGCATCCCGCGATCGCAATGATGCCTGAAGGGTGTGCGACGGTGTATGAAGTTCATTGAGAGAGTATTCAAACGTCTGCTTTTCGGGATGTTCCGTTTGTTCATCCATTCGCGGAAGGTCACGACCATTCCCCGCGATTCGGTGCATAACATTCTGGTCGTTCGCCAGCATAATCAGCTCGGCGACATGCTCTGCGCCGTTCCGTTGCTGCGTGCATTGCGCGGAACCTTCCCGGACGCACACATCGCCCTCCTCGCCCGCCCCCTCAACAGTGAAATTCTCCGGGGCGCCCCGTTCCTCGATGAAATCATTATTTATGACAAGTCAAAATTTCTCCGCAGTCCCCTGCAAGTCTGGCGCTTCGGACGCGCCCTCAAACAACGCCGCTTCGATCTCTCGCTGACACCCTCCACCGTGTCGATGTCCGTTACCAGCGATATCCTGACATATCTCTCCGGCGCGCGGCGGCGTATCGGTCCGGCTTCTCTCAACGGCAGAAAAAACCACACCGCCTATTTCTACAATGCGAAGACGGATCTTGACTGGCGCTGCGACCCGCCTCGCCATCAGACCCAGCGCAATCTCGATATCGCTTCCATACTCGTGCCCGAAGCAGTCACACTGGAATTGGAGATCGGACTCTCGGAAGAGGAAGTCCTTCGTGCGGGACAAGTGCTCACACGTGCGCATCCCGGAGACGACCTTGTCGTGGGCTTCCACCCCGGTGCAGCAAAAATACCGAATCGTTGGGATGCCCTGCGTTTCGCGGAAATTGCCAATCGTTGCGCCGAGATTTTCGGAGCCTTCATCGTCATCACGGCTGGGTCCGACGATGACGAGCCTTTGCATGAAATGACGCTCAACATGCCCAATAGCTGCCTGATCATGCACAACGAACCCATCCGGCAGGTGGCGGCAGTAATACGCCACTGCGACGTGTACCTGACCAACGACACAGGCATGATGCATGTGGCCGCGGGTGTCGGAACACCGACCCTGAGCCTCTTCGGCCCTACCGATCCCCTGCAGTGGGCACCGCCGGGAAATGCCCATCGCTTTATTCTGGGTGCCGGTGGTGATGTCAATGCAATCCCCGTCGAAAAGGTCTGGCATGTGTTGATGCGCATGCTGCGTGACGCCGGTCTATCACGGAAACGTAAAAGTGAGAAAGAATAAACCATGCCACACACCGTCCGCAGGCTTGCCGCCATCGATCTGGGTACGAACTCATTTCACCTTGTTATCGCCGATGTCGAGTCTAACGGGAAGTTCACCCTCCTGACCAAGGACAAGGAGGTCGTCCGACTTGGTGAGAGCATGAATGAGATGAAGCATCTGAGCAGTCCCGCGATCATTCGCGCTCTCGAGGCGCTGCGCCGCTTCCAACAGCTGGCACAGAGCATGGATGCACCGGTGCGCGCAATCGCAACCAGTGCCGTTCGCGAAGCCCTGAATCGCGACAGCTTTCTCGAATTGGTGCGCGAGGAACTCGGTGTTGATATCGAAGTCGTCAGCGGCTTCGAAGAAGCGCGTCTTATCTATCTCGGCGTCATGCAGGCACTGCCTGTATACAAAAAGTCCGTTCTTCTGGTCGATATCGGCGGAGGTTCCACCGAATTTCTCGTTGGCAGAGAAGGGCACGTCCAGTATGTCAACAGCCTGAAAATCGGGGCGGTACGATTGACACGACGGTTTTTCTCCGGCGGTACCATCAAGCCACGACAGGTGGAGGAATGTCGCAGACACCTGGCAGGTGCGCTCGACCCGATTGTTCGTGCCGTGCAGAATTATCCATTCGAACTCGCCGTCGGCTCCTCCGGCACGATTCTCAATACTGCCTCGATGATACTCGCGGCGCAGGGCATGGACATCGATGACGACCCGCTCAGTATGACCATCCAGCGAAAAGATCTGTCTTCCATCATCGATACCGTGTTGAGTGCACGCACTCTCGCACAACGCAAAACAATCTCCGGAATTGATCCGGGACGGGCTGACATCATTGTCGCAGGCATTCTTATTCTCGAACAGGTATTTGCGCAGTTGAAGCTCAAGGAAATGACCACCAGTGTCTATGCACTTCGCGAAGGCATCCTCCTCGACACCGTCCATAAACTTGCAGGCGAGGAACGGCTGGTGGCCCATCTGACAGACATCCGCCGGGCATCGATCTACCATCTCGCCGAATCCTGCCATTACGAACCATATCACGCAGCCACGGTGCGTCGTCTTGCACTCTCGCTCTTCGACCAGTTGAAATCTATGCACAAACTGGGAAACGCAGAACGGGAGTACCTCGAAGCTGCAGCCGTGCTCCACGATATCGGGTATCACATCTCACACGCACAACATCACAAACACAGTTATTATATCATTCGCCACAGCCAGTTGCTGGGATTCACCGACCGGGAAATCGAAATCATTGCCAATGTCGCCCGCTACCACCGAAAGAGTCATCCCAAGAGCAAGCACGAGAATTTCCCGAAACTCCCCGAGAGGGATCAGGAGACCGTCAGTGCCCTCTCCACCATGCTCCGCATTGCCGACGGACTCGACCGCCGACATCAGGATATCTTCTCCACCATCCGTGCCGAACATTCGGCCCGCATCGTGATCATCCGTCTGTATCTGCGCCGACCTACCGACGCCGGCATAGAACTCTGGGGAGCCGAACGCCGCAAAGAACTCTTCGAAGAATTCTACCGGCTGCCCGTCCGCTTCGTCCTGGAACAGGACTGACCAGCAAAACCACACAGGGCGGTGCATCATGAACAGAGCAGTCACCGACCACCCCAACAAGGCGCCTTTCCGGAGATTTTCGTATGTTGAGTGTTTGTATCACTTCTGTTGCGATAATACAATGGTCGATGTCTATATTCAGGATCTCGCGGAACATGTCGGGAAAGAAGTCACGCTCAAGGGCTGGCTGTACAATGGTCGTGAAGGCGGAAAAATCATGTTTCTCATCCTGCGTGATGGCACCGGTCTCTGCCAGTGCGTGGTGACACAGGAGAATGTTTCTGCGAAGGATTGGGAGCAGGCCAAGTCCCTCACACAGGAGTCCTCATTCACCGTCACCGGCGGAATCCGTGCCGATGAACGCGCACCCGGCGGCCATGAAATGGATGTACGTACACTCGAGGTCGTTTCCATCGCGGAGGAATACCCCATCACGCCGAAGGAACACGGCGTGGAATTTCTCGCCGACCGTCGCCACCTCTGGATTCGCTCCCGCAGACAGGTCGCGATACTGCGCATCCGCCACACGATCATCCGTGCTATCCGCGATTTCTTTGATGACCACGGCTTCGTGCTCTTCGATGCCCCCATTCTCACACCCAACGCTGTCGAGGGAACCTCCACGTTGTTCGAGACCGAGTATTTCAAACTCGGAAAAGCCTACCTGACGCAGAGTGGACAACTGTACGGCGAGGCGGGCGCCATGGCACTGGGTAAAATCTATGTGTTCGGACCGACCTTCCGCGCCGAGGAATCCAAAACCCGTCGCCATCTGACGGAGTTCTGGATGGTCGAGCCCGAAATGGCCTGGTTCGATCTCGACGACGATATGAAGCTCGCCGAGGATTTTGTCTCCCACATCGTACAAACGGTGCTGAAAGAGCGAAGGGCGGATCTGGCCGAACTCGAACGCGACATCACTTCGCTTGAACGGATTCTTCCACCCTTCCCGCGCGTCTCCTACGATGACGCTGTTACCATGCTGCATTCCGACGAAACCGCACGCATGGTGGACGAACGCATCGCGGCAACGGGACAGGAACTCGAGGCACTGCGCAATGAACTCGCCGACAACAAGACGCAATACGGAAAGGTGAAGGAATGGCAGCGAAAGAAGTTCGACGCCCGCGAAATCCAGATCAACAACCGGCTCGCGGAACTTGAGGAACTGCTGCGCAATCTGCCGAAATGGAAAGAATCCGCGCGCAACTTCGCACACGGCGGGGACCTCGGCGGCAGTGACGAAACGCTGCTGACCTGGTACTTCGAGAAGCCGGTTATCGTACATCGCTATCCCGCCGGCGTAAAGGCGTTCTACATGAAACGCGATCCCGAAGACGATACGAAAGCACTTGCGATGGACGTGCTCGCGCCCGAAGGTTATGGGGAAATTATCGGCGGCTCACAGCGGGAAGATAATCTGGAATATCTGCTCGAACGCATTGAAGAACACAACCTTCCGCAGGAAGTCTTTGAATGGTTCCTCGACCTGCGTCGCTATGGCAGCGTGCCGCATTCGGGTTTCGGACTGGGCGTCGAACGTACTGTCGCATGGATCTGCGGTCTCGATCATGTCCGGGAAACCATCCCTTTCCCGCGCATGATTCACCGCAACCGGCCGTAACCTCCGTCAGGACATGAACTCGAACCACGACGCATCGCACACACTCCGCCAGGTCGGAAGCACGGCGGCTCCCGCTGCGCAAGCACGAGCATGACCCGGATTGCAGGACCAGACTCGCAATCAGCAACCAGTGGCCTGAGAAATGCGGACATATCCATCTGCATGCACCGGTCGGATGACATCCCTCCATTTCGCAGAGCCCTCCATGTAAAAGAAACGGCCAGCAGCCAGCAGCGGTGTGACACAAGTGCCATGTGTATTGTTGCTGTGCGATGCTCAGACGAGCGTCAGGACGGAGATTTCCGGTGGACAGTTGATGCGTATGGGAATGCCTACCATACCAATACCACGGGTGACATACAGTTGTGTACCATCGATCCGGTACAGCCCCTCGACATAGCCGGAGAGCAGGGCGGCAGGGGTTATGACCACACCGAAAATGCGGGCGAGCACCACCTGTCCCCCATGCGTATGCCCACTGACCATGAGACCG
>JAGTUW010000168.1 GCA_018224345.1 Bacteroidota bacterium | reverse complement strand
GTATCGGCAACGGGCGTCGTCGGCGGATCCACGGGCAACTCTCCGTTGCATGCGCACATGCAGGTCAACAGCACACCCGTGAGTACAATGAAGAGAAGATTGTTGTATCGTAGCATGGCTTTCTCCTCTGCTCTACCGCAGTAAATGGATTGTTCCGGTCAGCAGCAGATCGTCGCTCTGAAGACGGATGAAATAGATACCGTTCCGCAGACCGCTTCCGTCGAAGACGATGCTGTGGTAACCGGAATCCTCGTGTGCATCCACGAGCACTGTCACGAGACGACCAAGCACATCATGTATCGACAAACGGATCGGTGCGGGTTCACCGAGCGTGTAGGCAAGCATCGTGCGGCCCTGAAATGGGTTGGGCGCTGCCTGATGCAGTATCACGTTGTCGGGAGGCAGAATGTGCTTTTGCCGCTGCGTTTTCTGCGTGGAGTATTCCCGCTCGTCACGTGGGATGCCGATGCGTCGCCCCCATTCAACACAGGGGAATACTGCAATCGATGTCTCGACGACAAGTTCGGAGTACACCTCCTGCAGCGGAAAACTGACCCGCATCGAATCGACACCGGTGAAAACGGAATCCCGCGCGAGTTCACCGAGCTTGGCCGCACACACTACGGTGTCGTTGACCGCATTTCTTATGACCGCCCACCATGAGACAGTGGTCGAGTCGAATACGCCGGGATCGGCAGCCGGGGTGATGCCATAGACGCGTCTGCGTATATCGAAGAACAGATCAGAGACCTCCGCCGTCTCGGTCCGGACAACGCCGGGAATCTGTGGATAGAGCTCGGTCTTCAATGTATCGCATGCCGGAACAAACGGTATGGAACCATCGGAGACGCTGTCTTCATACGCGTGAAAATAGACACTCGCTGTGAAGGCCTCATTGCGAACTGTTGCCCCTCGAAACTCCATTGGAGAGAGCGCCTGCCCGATTTCGAAATCGACCTGCGCCTCGTCAGAGACGAAATGCATTTCATCGAACTCGGCACCGAAACGCAAACCGGTCCGTGAAAAAGCCAAGAGGGGTGGCCCGGACTCTCTTATTGCAAAATGGGGCGCTGCAGCTACCGTATCGAGTGTTTTTCGTTTCCAGGATTGTATCCCGCCATGATCATGTTCCGCAAGTGCGACATGAACGCGACCACTGTCCTCTTCGCTCCACCAGCTTATGCCGATCTTCGATGCCTCGATGCGATCGCACCCTGTCACCGGGTCCCGGCTGTCACGCCCTTCGATTGCAAAAATTGTTTCACGCGACCAACTCTTCGATGAGCCTGCATCACTGTACGGGCGCAGTTTGTAACGATGCGCAATCACCTGACCAAAGGCCGAGGATTGGAACGCGGACCAGCTTCCCGCTTCGTCCATCTCGTGCAATGTACTCTGCCACGCGACATGCGGGCGATTGAATGCATCGACTGCGATGGAAGGATTACTCCCGTGATCCAGAATAGAGCAGACCGGCAGTTGATCCGGATACAGACTGAAGACACTGTCGATATTCCCGTTTGCATCGACGAGAAAACGGGTATAGAAAATCCGGTTGTCTTCCTCCCATGCCAGATGGAACGCACCGGACTCATCACAGGCCAGTGTCGGGGTCCGGGGTTGCAAGCCGTAGGCCGGCGGCAGCGTCGTCATGGTGTGGAACGTATAGTCGTCGCCACCACCCGTTGACTCAAGCACCGCAACAGCGAGATCGTAGTCCCCCGTTTGCACATTGCTCCGTGCGGCAACCGTCACGATATGCGGCGCCCCCGACTGCTTGGCGATAACGGCATCTGTGACTGTTTCATCCGGATCAACCGGGATGTCGATATGGTGCATCTGATCAACGAACAGTGGATCGATAAACGTCACACTCCATTGCTGCCCGGCAGCGGCTGTGGCGAGCACGAGGTCATCGCGCGCATCGAGACTCGCTGTCGCTCCGGAAGGAAATCCGATGATTTCCCGTTCCATCGACCAGCTCCCTGATTGAGCGTTTTCGCTCATGGTAATCCATGAGCGATTGTCGCTCTCGTAAAGAAAGCAATATCTCTTCCCATCATGAACGAGTTTCCGTTGACTGTTTGTCGAGGGTTTCGAAGTGCCGAGCAGATGTCCCTTGTAGGCGAGATCGAGTCGTTGATCCTCCTCGGTGAATCGCAGGGAGGCGGTCCGCCACGGCGAATCCAGCTCCTCGTAATAGTACGTCTGCTCTGTGGTGCTGCTCGACCAGTCCAGGAAGAACACATCACCGACGACGGGCGGACCGCCGGACAGCGGATCGAATTCCTTGCCGGTCACTCCGTCAACGGCGAGTGGCGCGGCGAGGCGATAGAAGGTGTTTCGGTTTTCCGAAAAAGGATCAGGATCAGGCTCCTGATCCATGAATACACCAATGTTGGGTTGGAACGGCGTATGGGAATCGTACTTGAGGGTGTCTGTGTACCAAGTCGCTGAATACCGAAATCTGTTATTGGGGAAACCGACGTAATTCCAATGCGATGGATCTCGCGGTTTCCATGGATCGAACAGCCTGGCAGGCAGGCCGTCGACTTCAATACCGTCAACCGTGCCGACAAAGGTGACAGAATCTGCAATGGTTTTGAAGAGCGCAGCACATGCATCGTTATTGTACTCTTCCTGCTTTGTCGTATCGTAATTCCAATAGCGCGCGAGGTCCGTATCCCACTTGTCCTGCGCCCAGTAGAATGATCGGTGTATCGCCGCATCGAAGGTCATGGTATCACGTGCCATGACCTTCAGGTGGTCTGCCCCCGCCAGAATCTGCAGGGTATCTCCGGAATTGACATGAAGCCACAGGTTGGCACCGAGTTGCTGTCTCGGAGGAAAGACGACCATGTCCCCTCCGATGTTATCGACCTCTTGGGTTCTGTTTCTCGCGGCAAAACGGACAAAGTATTGTTCCGGCCAGCTCCGGTACGTACAACGCATAATCATGGCCTGTTGTGGCGAAAACCCGACGATGCATTCCGGCGTTCTTCCATAGCCCATGATATTTCTCACATCAGGTTGCAGCTCCGGATCGGCATCGACATATCTGACGCCTGCAGGGTCAGTGAGGTTTTCTAAGCCTCCTGTCGTATCAATAGAACAATCCGGGTGGAAAATGTTCAGATCTGTGGCGGGCTCTGCAGGTGTGTCACAACAATGATCCCCCGTACTGTAGCACAGTGAATCCCCGAACGCATCGAGTGTCGTCCGTGAAATATGCTCAATACTGGACTGGGATTCATGCGTGTGATACAGGCCGAATGCATGGCCCATTTCATGTGCCATGATTTTTCCGTGAACCCCATATCCCGGGGTATAAAGATGCTGGACACTGACGATGCAGGCGCCGAACGGCGCTCCCTGAATGAACAGGTTGCCTGATGTTGTCATGTTGTCAGCAATGAATATGTCGACCGTGTTCGGTGATTTGTACTGCATTGCCAATTTCGCCACTTCATACAACTTAGCCGGTTCCTTGGGAA
The DNA here is from genome assembly GCA_018224345.1 of Bacteroidota bacterium. Classification (GTDB taxonomy): domain Bacteria; phylum Bacteroidota; class Ignavibacteria; order SZUA-365; family SZUA-365; genus SZUA-365. Next base: position 442 of record JAGTUW010000168.1, on the reverse strand, counting down.
AGATATTGAAAATCGAATCACTGTCGATGTAGTTGATCGTCGTATCGAAGTGAAGCTGTATTCTTGCGTCACGTTCGAAGATCGACTTCACGGTGTCGCAACTCCGGAGCAGGTTGGAGCGCGTCAGACTGTCATACGTCGATTTTGTTGTGCCGTCACTTCTCCTGATCACATGCAACCTGACAGCGACAGGCCCAAGCATGGCGGTATCCGCATGCGCGAAAAATTCGTCCTTGTGAGCGCACGGGTTATCGATGGCGGCGAGTTCTTCTGGTGGAATACCGTAATTCCACTGTGCGTTGGAAGTAAACATGGGAAGGAAGATCAACAGGAACATGGCGAAGCAAAACTCTCGCCTCAATCCGGGGGGGGGGGGGTACAGTAGTTAAACATGCGATTATCCTTTATATATGGAAAGGGTGATGCTTCTCGCTCCGCACTT
>JAGTUW010000167.1 GCA_018224345.1 Bacteroidota bacterium | reverse complement strand
GACATCGAAAATCTCAATATCACTTTTATGAATCGTCGCGGAAAACTGCTCTCCGTGCCTTTGACCTCCGTCGCGCAGGTCGTACGCGGCACCGGTGTTTCGGATATCCGGCGCAAGGACTACAAGCGTGTCATCACCATTACGGCCGATGCACAGGGACGTCTGGCCAATGATGTATTGAGCGATGTGCAGACGAAACTGGCCGGCTTTCCCATGCCTGACGGCTACAACTTCACCTTCGCGGGTGAGCAGCAGGAGCAGGCCGATGCAGCGGAATTTCTCGGCCGGGCATTGCTCATCACCATATTTCTTATTTTCCTCCTGATGGTCAGTGAGTTCAACTCCATCAAGGTGCCTTTCGTCATCATGATTTCCGTCCTGTTGTCGCTGATCGGCGTGCTACTCGGTTTGCTGATCACCGGAGAGCCCTTCGGCGTGATTATGACCGGTGTCGGTGTCATCGCCCTGGCTGGGATCGTGGTCAAAAACGCAATCGTCCTGCTTGATTTCGCCAAACAGAAAATCCAGCAAGGCATGCCGCTCGACGATGCCCTCCTCGAAGCTGGCCGTACGCGTCTGCGACCGGTAGTACTCACCGCCGTCTCCACCATTCTCGGTGTTGTGCCACTCGCCACGGGTGTCGATATCGACTGGAGAAATTTCGCACTTGTCATCGGCGCCGAGAGTTCGGATTTCTGGCGCGGCCTGGGGATTGCGATTATTTCCGGACTCGCCGTCTCCACCTTCCTGACACTGGTGGTCATCCCGACACTGTACTCATTGCTTGAGGACTGGCAACATGCCATTGCCGCGCGCTTCCGGCGCCTGACCGGCAGGAAGGAACGGGACGTCGCGACGAGCACCGAACCCTGATAGCACCGGAAAAAGCCGACGCAGATGCAGTCGGCTTTTTCTTTCCTTGCATTCTCCCTACTTTACTCCATTATTCACCAGCACCTGATCTACATGCACAGTATCCCTTTTCGCTCTGCTCCCCTCCATCAACCACTCCCCATCGAAAAACTGCGTTGGCATTGTCCGCTCAACCTCATACCCGCCGATACTACCGAGGCTGTCTCGCCGATCGAAGGAATTATAGGACAGGACCGCGCCTTGCAGGCGCTGAAACTTGGCGTCGAGCTCTACGGTCCGGGCTATAACATTTTTGTCAGTGGCCTCTCGGGTACGGGCAAGGCGACGACGATCAAGACGATACTGGAGAAAATTCAGTCACGACAGGTCGAGGCGCGGGACCTTTGTTACGTACATAATTTTGCCGACCCGGACCATCCCTGTCTGCTGACGTTCAAGGCGGGTGAGGGAAAACGATTCAAATCGGATATGGACGATACGATGCGCATGGTTGTCGAGCGCATGCCGGTACGGTATGAGGACGAGGATGTGCAGCACAAACGGCAGGCGCTGATCGATGAATTCAACCGCCTGGAAATGGAGATGTTTACCGAATACGAGCAACGCATTGCGCCCGATGGCTTTGTGCTCGGACGTATTGAGGACGGCCAGACGGTGCAACCGGAAATCCTGGTCAAACTTGGTGATAAATCAGTTCTGATCTCGGACCTCCCCGCCGCTGTGGAAGAGGGCCTGCTCACGGAGGAGGAGGCCGGGCAGTACACGGAAAAATACGACGAACATAAACGGGCCTTGCGTGAGGTACTGCGCCGCGGCATGAAACTCTCCCGGGAATACCGGAAGAAGATTCTCGAACACGAAAGGCGTGAAGGCGCGCTGCATCTGCTGACGTTGTTTCAGGATTTGCTCGATACGTACACCGATCAGAACGTACAGGAATATCTCAACGCGGTGATGGAGGATATTCTCGAAAATTACGAGCAGTTCAGATCGCAGGAAAACGAGGACACCGAAGTTCCGGTCGAATTCGAGGTGAATTTGTTGCTCGATAACAGCGGTACCTCGTGTTGCCCGGTAATCGTTGAAACCGTTCCGACGTTCCGGAATCTGTTCGGCACGATCGAACGAAAACAGGATGCGAGAGGGTTTTATTCTTCCGATTTCACCAGCATCAAGCCCGGATCGTTGCTGCAGGCCGATGGTGGCTTCCTCGTTATCAATGCAGCAGATGCCCTGACGGAACCCGGTGTCTGGAAAAGTCTCCAGCGCGTGCTGCTGCACCGCAAACTCGAAATTCAGAGTCCGGAAATGTTCGCGCAACAATCGATCAGTGCGATGAAACCCGAAGCTATCGATGTGAATATCAAGGTGATTCTTATAGGGAACAACGATATCTACTGGGCATTGAGTACGATGGAACGCGATTTCAAGAAAATCTTCAAAATCAAAGCGGAGTTCGATTATGAGATGCCGAACACCGATATAGCAGTAAAACAGTACACTGCGCTGATTCGCAAGCTGGTTGCCGATGAGGGCCTGCGCCATTTCGAAAAGCATGCGATCGCTGGCATCGTCGAGTACGGTGCGCGGCTGGTGGCTCATCAGCGCAAGCTGACCACGCAATTCAGTGAAATCGCTGACATTGTTCGTGAGGCCAATTACTGGTGCGGACAGAACGGTCATACATACGTGACCGCGATGCACGTGGACAAGGCCATCGAAGAGACATACAACAGGCATGCGCTCTACGAAGATAAACTGCAGGAAATGATCGAGGAAGAAGTTCTCCTCATCGACATCGAGGGTGAGCGGGTCGGACAGATCAACGGGCTGGCCATACATGGCGGGGAACGCTTTGCCTTCGGCAAACCAACGCGCATCACCGCTTCGGTGTCCGCCGGCAAATCCGGTATCATCAACATCGAGCGCGAAGCGCGGATGAGCGGCAGTACGCATGACAAGGGCGTCCTGATTCTCTCAGGCTTCATTCTCGAACAGTTCGCGAAAGAACGTCCGTTGTCCCTGACCGCGAGTATTTCATTCGAACAATCCTATTCGGGAATCGATGGAGACAGCGCGTCTTCCACCGAAGCCTATGCACTTCTGTCGGCCCTGACCGAGCTGCCCATCAGGCAGAGCATTGCAGTGACGGGTTCGATCAATCAGAAAGGCGACATTCAGCCGATCGGTGGTGTGAACCAGAAAATCGAAGGGTTTTATGAGGTGTGTGAGCGACGTGGTCTGACCGGAGAACAGGGCGTGATCATTCCAATACAGAACGTCGATAATCTCATGCTGCGAGGAAATGTGGTCGACGCCGTGCGGGAGGGAAGATTTCACGTCTGGGCAGTACGAAATGTCTGCGAGGGCATAGAATTGCTGACCGGTGTCGAGGCGGGTGAACGTGATGTGAACGGACAGTACCCGCCGGAAACCATATTCGGGATGGTGGAGCGGCGACTGCAGCGTCTACGTGAAAACGTGCGTGAAGCAGAGGGCGGGTCCACGGGTAGCGGGTCCACGGGGTAGCGGCCCACGGGTGGATGTTTCGCAGCAGGTCTTTTCCTGCATCCATACACCGGAAATTCGGAGGAAAGAACAGCCCGAAAGCACGGCGGGGGAGAGAGGGTCGCGCTGCGTGTCCTGCCGGCATGGAACGTATGAACCGGAAGGTCGTGCTGTCCTTCTATCCCCGCTTCTTTTCCAGCATTTCCTTGACAGCGCCGAGCACATCGTCGACACCGATGCCATCGGTAAAGGTGCAGACGTGTGGGTCTCCCGGACAGCGGGTTCTGCAATAATCATCGTGGGGAAGGACGATACGCGAAGTATTTCCCTGCGGTCCCCACAATGCGACGGAACAGGCCGGAAGTGGACAGAAGAGACTGACTGTCACTGTTTTCACAGCAGCGGCAAGGTGCATCGGTCCCGAACTGGAGGACACGACAATATCCGCCTCGGCGAGGAAGCCCATCAGCATGCGCAGGTCCGCCGGGCCGGGTATCAGCACGCCGGGTGTCTTGAAGGCTTCGAAGGTCTTTCGCGCCTCGCTGTTGCCTGGAGTGATATCGACAAGTACGTCAACCCCGGGGAGACTCTCAAGCAGGCGTTCGATGAACACGCGGTAGGTCGCAAGATCCCAGTTCGGAGCAGACCCTCCACTTTCCGGATGGATGGAAATGAGAGGCCGGTCTCCCCGTCGTCCGGCGTTGCGCAAACGGGCGCGGGCATCGCGACGTTCCTCATCTGTAAGAAACACTTCCACACTCAGATCGTCTGACCCGGCACCGATGGCTCGTGCGAGGTCGAGAGAGTAATCAGCTTCATGTCGCAGCGGGATGTACTTGTTTCTGCTGACAGTGCGTGCGAAGGTGAGGACCTGGTACAGTTTGTTCCCGACACCGATGCGTGTGCGGATCCCGGCGAAAAACGTCATCCAGGCATGGCGTTCCGTCGGAAGCAACATCAGTGCCGTATCGAAATGATGAGAGCGCAGCATGCGGAGGCGGTTGAAAAAGCCGCCGTAGCCGGCATGTGTGTTGTCCAGATCGTCGATGAGTATGGTATCGAGATTGGGATTGCGGCGTAGAACCGCTTCTGTGGCGGGACGCACGAGCGCGGCGAGATATGCATCAGGGAAACTGCGTCGCAGCGCACGTATCACCGGTGTCGTCAGCGTGACATCGCCCACACGATCGGGACGTATCACAAGAATGCGCCGGTGGCGTCGTCGGAGTTTTTCCGGGGAAGCGGAGTCGTGGTTCATTGCTCGTCACCCGCGTCCACATTTCTGTACTGTATTTCCCAGAGTTGCAACAGCATCTGCATTTTGTTTGCGGCGTGGATGACAGCGACGACGAAGCCTTCCCACCCGTCGAGAAAACCGCGTTTGAAGACATATTTTTTCGTGAACTCTATCGGTGGACGCAGCAGGAAGTCCAGAATACCGATCCGCCGCCGGTTTCTCTTCTCCCGCGCTTCGTACATTGAATAGTCAAGATTTTTTCTGAGCATATGACGCACGTGCGGCAGGGTGTAGTGCAGAAGGTGTCCACGCAGATATTCGCGGCTGCCAGCAACTTCAAACCCTTCATGGACGAGGCGGTCGGTCAGGCGTGTTTTCTCACGCCGGAAGAGGCGTAGTTGATGATCCGGATACCAGCCGCCATGACGAAGCCAGCGACCGTGGAAATGATTTCGTCTGGGGATGAAGTAGCCGTCGTGGGGCCCGTCACGCTCAAGCACAGCGCGAAGGTCCCGGAGCAATGCCTCACTGACACGTTCGTCGGCATCGAGACTCAGCACCCAGTGTTGTGTGCATTGTGCGAGCGCGAAGGACTTTTGCGCGGCATAGCCGTCAAACGGACGAAACAGGACGTGTTCGGTAAATTCGCGTGCAATCGACATGGTCGCATCTCCCTGATGTGAACACACGACGATGATTTCTCCGGCCCCGGCGACAGAATCGAGGCAGGCGCGAATATTGTGTTCTTCTGCGCCCGCGATAATGGCGACGGAGAGATTCAGGAGGGGTGAGTCGGCATTCATGTTCTCAATCTACGAAAAATGCCGTGTCCGGACCATCCCTGCCGCCGGGCTAATCTTCATAGAATCCTGATGCATCGGTTTTGATCAGCAGCATATCCTCTCTGCCGCTGCCGAAGGAGCGTGTCGTACCGGTGAGGGCGTAGCCACCGGCGGACGTCGTGGTGATGCTCATCGCGCGGTCCATCCGGTCACCACCGATCATGCGCTTCCACTGCTCGTTGCCATCCACCCCGATCTTGACCAGGACGATGTCGCTGCCTTCACTGCCAAAGGAATCGGTATAGCCGCTGAGGACGAAGCCGCCGTCGGGTGCCGCGGTGATGCCGGTTCCGACGGCGTCGTGATGAAGGATCTCTTCCTGAATCAGGTCGCCCGATGCATCGATCAGGACGAAGAGCATGTTCGAACGTTGTTGCTGACGGGGAAAGGCATAGCCGACGACGCCGAACAGGCCATTGTCTGTGTATGTAATGTCGTAGCCACCTGTGATGATATCTTTGAGCAACCGGTGCTCCCACAGAAGATCGCCGTTCGCAGCGACTTTGAACAGCCAGAGCATGCTGTTGCCGCTCCCACCGGTTGCAGTCGAGCCGGTGACGACGAAGCCACCGTCGTCCATTTCGATAACGGAGGCGCCGTAATCCCGTTCCCCGCCACCGTATACTCTGCTCCAGATCTCATTGCCGAGTTCGTCGGTACGGATCAGCGAGGCATACCAGTTTCCGCTGATCGACATTTCCGTATAGCCCACGACCAGGTATCCACCGTTCGCGCATTCAATGACATCCTGTCCGCTGTCGTAGCTCGATCCGCCGAAGGAACGGCTCCATTGCATCGAACCGTTTTCATCGGTTTTGACCAGCCACACGTCGTTGAAGCCATTGGTATATGATTCGGTATTTCCGGTGAAGATGAAGCCACCGTCCGAAGTCTGTCTGACAGCGTATGCTTCATCCTTGAAGACGCCACCGAAAGTTTTGTACCAGAGAGGTGCGCCTTCGGGGTCGGTGCGGACGAGAAGGACATCGATTGACGCAGTATGGCGCATCCATGCGCGGCCTGCCACGATGAAACCGCCGTCCTCGAGTTGTTGCAGGTCGAAGCCCCGATCATATTCACTCAGATCGAGTGTGCGCAGAAAATGTTCCGCAGGTTCCGAAATCCGCCTGCGCGGAGTGTCGGGTTCGGTCGGCGGTACGCAGGCAGCGAGAAGCAGCGCTGCGAGAGTCAGAAGCAGTATATTTCGTGGGGCAGAGGTCATGGTGTTTTTCCGCTGTGACGTCAGAGAAGCAGTGAAATGCCATAGGTCAGACCGGCACGTTTCGAGGTAAACCATTTCTCCTGATAGGGAAAGGCCAGAACACTTCCCTCGATACCGAGGTGGAAGCGTACTTTTCTGTCGGGCATATACATGATGCCCACGCCGGCACGCATCAGTGGCCAGGCCTGCACGGTCGCACCGAAACCGGTGGAGAGATACGGTTCGACGGATCCGAGACTGCGGACAGGGCCGAAGCGGTGGCGGTAACCGGCCAGTATCCACGAGGTAAGAAGATTCTGTTCGTATTCGACTTTTCTG
>JAGTUW010000166.1 GCA_018224345.1 Bacteroidota bacterium | reverse complement strand
CTGTCGTGAGATGATCGCCATGCACGGACAGGAATTGACGGTAGAATCCGCCATCGGGGAAGGCAGCGCATTCTCTTTCTCTCTCGATGCTGCATGAAAAAAATCCCCGGTCCATCGGTACCGGGGATGCCTGTCTATTCGGTGACGTGCATATCAGAGAGTGGTGTGGGCGAGAATTCCGTTGTTCCGGTATTCGTTGAACATCGCTCCCCAGGGTGTTTCCTCCAGCCACTTTTCGAACACCTTTCTGTCCTTGATCGGCCAGCGGTAGTAATCGTGATACATCTCCGATCCGGCGACGAAGATATGCACCAGAGGGGTGTGAAAGAAGAGTTTCTGCATTCCTTTGAGAGGACCGAACCACATGAGGTCTCCGACGCGGCTGGCGCCGTTGTCGCCGACTTCGAAATGCCAGTTTTCGTTGCTGATATCGTCTCCGACGATTTCGATGTCGCGCACATCTCCCACGCCCAGACCACGGTCATGAGCGAGACGCACATACTTGAGATCGGAGAGGGGATCAAAGCCCATCATTTTTGCCGCGACTGCGTCGATGGCTACCTGATCGGCACTGGCGAGAATGACATTCTTGATTTCGGGAAACATCGTGCGGGGGCCGGGTCCGTTACCGGCAGTGGTGCCGTCCATGACAGCGAACAGGCCCGAATGAATTTCCTTCTGAATCGCCAGCAGGTCCACCAGCGTCTCATGAATCCAGCTGTGCGTATAATGCCGTTTCGTGTTGAGCAAGCCCCCGAACGCGTTCTTCATCGCCCCCGTGGTGGTTGTGTAAATGTGGCATTTGACGGTGGGGAGATGGATGATGTTCTTCCCGAAAAAATAGTCAGGGACAAAAATACCTTCGGGATAAATCTTCGGCAGCACCAGCATTTCCGCTTTCGGCTCGTACTGCACCCATGATATGTCTTCGTCCTTGAAATTGAAGAGCACGGGGATATCGTAATGCTTGAAAATGGGCACATAGCCGTTGAGATCCTCTCCCTTGAACGCATCGGTCACGACGGTTTTGTTCTGCACACAGGTCATGTCATTGTAGCCATGCTTGCGTAAGGCCTGCACGGTACCTTCCAACTGCCATGGTGTCGTGTTCGCGCCCGGGAAGGGGAAATGCCAGCTTATGTTGTCCTTGAGTATTGTTGTGCTGCTGGGGTCCAGCGCTTCGGTTATTCCGGCAAGCTCCGCCAGCCGGACATAATCATTGAGTACGTTCTCCGGGGAGGTGCGCAATACGGCAACCTTGCTTTTCATCGTAATCCTTTATCTGAGATATAATATTCCAATAACAGTGATTGCATAGAGAAAGACATCGATGAGCAGGGGAACGTCGGAAAGAAATTCCGAAGTCGGGTCCCCGCCCGTATTTCTCTGATGCACCAGATAATAATAACGAAACAGACCGTAGAGCACAAAGGGTGTCGTGTACAGCAGGGCATTGCTGCCGAATTTATCTACGGTTTCCGCATCGACCGTGTAGAGAATATAACAGATGAGTGTGGATGCGGTGACCAGGGAAATCATCTGATCAAGAAAATAGGTGCTGTACTCGAGGAGGACCGGACGATGGATGTGTGCATCGGCTTCCAGCACTGTGATTTCATGCCGCCGCTTGCTGAAACCGAGAAACAGGGCGAGCAGCGATGTACAGATCAGCAGCCACTCGGAAATCGGTACATCGATAATGACGGCGCCCGCGACGATACGCAGGACGAAGGAAGCGGCGATTGTCATCACATCGATGATCACGGCTTTCTTGAGTGCATAGGAATACACCACATTCAGTACGAAGTAACCGATGAGAATGAGTGCAAAATCCAGATGGATGAGCGCCGCAAGACCCAGCGTGATCGGGACGATCAACGCGACAGCGAATACTGCCAGGGAAACCGGCAAGGCGCCAGAGGCGATGGGGCGCTGGCGTTTGACCGGATGCGAGCGATCGACTTTTGCATCGACGATGTCATTGAGAATGTAGATCGCACTGGCGAGGAAAGAAAACAGAAAGAAGCCGGCAAGTGAGCGAAGAAGGATGTGCCCGTCAAAAAGATGTAATGAAAACAGCAATGGAGAAAGAACGAAGACGTTCTTTGTCCACTGCTGTAAACGCATGCTGCGAATCAGTAAACGTACGTAGGTGTCGTTGGTGACCCCGGTAATGCCGCTCATCGGGTTGCCTGGATGATGTTTACTCGATCTTCAGCGCCTCATGCGCCAATTTTCGAGAAAGGAGTCGATGCCGTGTCGCAAAGCTGCGAGGCGCCTGGCCAGTCCGATGACTCCGGGTTCGACCTGTTCCTGCAATGTATTTTCCAATCGGTAAATATTCTCGGTGACTTTCCGCACGTTCTCCACGGCATTGGTGATTTTATCCCGATTCTCTGTAATCATGGCGAGCACTTCAGTCGATTGTCGTGTGGCCTCTTCGAGATGTTCGAGTATCGGGTAGGTTTTCTCACTCAGCCTGCGGATGTCTGTCGTCAGCGCATGTATCGCGCGCCGTGTCGAGAGCAGCACGTAGAGCAAGACACCGATCAGGACAATACCGCCGATAAGAAGAACGAGCAGGAGTACGTCCTGCAAAATGTCCATGAATTCCTCCGTTACGCTTCTGTTGTCGGAGCGTCCTTATCGCGTTCATCCTTGTAAGTGTTGACTCCTGCCTTGAGAGCGGTTTTCAGCCGGTCGCCTTCGCCGCTGACACGCAGTTTTGCTTCGCCGAATATGGTCTCGGCGTCTTTGAGCAGGGTATCTGCACGGCGTTTTGCATCGTTGATGAGCGCCCCGGATTTATCTTTGCCCTCATTGATGAGGATTTTCGCTTTCTCCTGTGCCTCAAGCAGGTATTCCTCTACATCTTCGGTGATTTCACCACTTTTTTTGCGGATATCACCGCGCAATTCCTTGCCGGGTTTCGGAGCATAGAGAAGCGCCATGAGACCTCCGACGGTTGCGCCCGTCAGGAAGCCCAACAGCAGGTTGCGGGTTGCATTGTCAGACATGTTTCCTCCTTCTGTTTGACTGATGAAACTATTGAATGTGATCTGAGAAGCGTGAATCAAGGGAGTTGAATCCCGCTCGAAGTTTCTGCATTGTCTCGGCCATATCCTCGGAAATCACTTTCGTGTCTGCAATAACCGGCATGAAATTGGCATCGCCACTCCAGCGGGGGACGACATGGACGTGTACATGCGTATCAATTCCGGCGCCGGCGACGCGTCCGACATTGGATCCGATATTATATCCCTGCGGATGCATCACTTCATCGAATACACGCATCCAGTCCCGGGGCAATTCGGTCAATTCGCGGTAGGCCTCTCGGGACAGGTCGGCGTACGAGGCTGTATGCAATCTCGGGATGATGAGAAGATGCCCACTGTTATAGGGATACAGATTCAACATCGTAAACGAGTGCTCGTGCCGACACAGCAGGTAGTGCGCATCATCATCGGAAGAGGCAAGGGCTCTGCAGAATACACAACCCTTGTCTTCCAACTCGGTGCCGAAGGTCTGGATATACCGCGATCTCCAGGGAGACCAGAGTCTTTCCATACGTCAACGACTAGCGGTTTTTCTTTTTGTGTCTGTTCTTACGCAGGCGCTTTTTGCGCTTGTGCGTGGCCATTTTATGGCGCTTTCTTTTCTTGCCGCAAGGCATAGGTGTACCTCCAGTAAGGAATCAATGAAAAAAAAAGTGAATCGATTTGTCTCATGTGTTCGTTGTCAGAAATGTTCGTTCAGAATACGGTCGGCATTCTGCGCATGCGGGGTGGCAGGGTTCATATCCCGCGCTTTCGTAAACCATTTCCGCGCTTCATCCATATTGCCTGCATTGAGATTGACGATACCGAGATTGTATGTCCCCAACTGATGATCGGGATGCTGCCCGACGGCACGCTCCATCTCCTTTATGGCGGCAGCAAAGTTCTGCTTTTCAAAATAACAAATTCCCAGGTCAACTCGTGCATCCGGGTTGTCGGGGTCCATTGCAAGATATTTCTCGTACTGCATGATCGCCTGATCGAGCATCATGGCGTCATGCAATTCGTTTGCGTACTGCAACTGCACCTGCAAGTCGCCGGGATTGGCATCTGCCGCCGATTTTGCAGCTTCGAGCCGCTCGAGATTGATCTGTGGCGCCGGCTGTTGCGCGCCTCCGTCTGCCATGCGGCCCGATCCGTCTGCCATGCGGCCCGATCCGGCTGTCGGCATCAATGTCGCGGCAAGCACACCGCCGAGTATGAAAGCCGAAAGAGTGATGGCAAGCCACTGTGCTGTGGAAAACAACACAGGTCCGGTACCTGTATTCCCACGGGGCGTTCCCTGTTTGCCGGCCTTGCCGGGAGGTTTTCGTGTCCCGCCACTCTTGCTGCGCCGTTCTGTGGCGGATCCGGATGCCGGCCGTTTGGGGGCAACGGTCCCGGCTGTGGGAGGCGCAGTGCTTGCTTCTTCCGGTGTCGCTGCGTCGTGAGGTGTCGTCAGGTCCTCGCCACAGACGTCGCAGAACAAGGCCTCGGAGGCGACCGCGGAACCACAGGTGGGACATGTTCTCTCTTTTACCGCCATTATTCCTTCGCTTTCAGATTCTGATCGACCGTATTGCGCAATTCCTTCGATACTTTGAATACAGGAACATAGTGCTCATGGACGAACACTTCTTCTCCTGTTCTCGGATTGCGCGCCATACGTGCCTTGCGCATCTTTACTTTAAAACTGCCGAAACCCCTGATTTCTATCGACTCACCGTTTTTGAGAGCGCCGCTCACCGTCGCAAGAAATCCGTCGACGACCGCTTCGGTTTCAACCTTGGTCAGACCGGTGGCGGCCGCTATGTTATCGACGATGTCTGCTTTTGTCACAACGAAACCCCTTGATGGCTGTTAATAAAGCATTCTGTATTCCAATGGTGTCTCGTGCTGCAGACTGCTGCCCAGGCGCTCGAGTGAACGACTCGCATGCGCACCGACAAAGATATCGAGAAGGCTCTCACGTTCTCTTTCACGCATGACTCGCGGTTCTCCCTTGATTTTTCCAAGATTGCCGGCGATGCGTATGGCTGTGTACAAGGTGCCCAGCGTGTCGACCAGACCATGTTCCATCGCCTGCCTTCCGGTGAAAATCCTGCCGTCCGCCAGTTGCCGTACCGAATCCGCCTCCATGTCGCGTCCCCGTATGACCACATCGACGAACTGCGTGTAAATATCGTCGATCGTCTGTTGGAGGTATGCGCGCTCTTCAGGACGCATAGGACGCAAAGGACTGCCGGTATCCTTGAACGTACCACTTGTGATGGTACTGTGTCCGATACCGATTTTATCAAGTAACTGCTTTATATTCGGGAATTCACTGATGACACCGATGCTGCCTGTTACACTTCCGGGGTTTGCTACGATGATGTCTGCCCCGCATGCGATATAATACGCACCGCTCGCTGCCACCGAACCCATCGATGCAATGACGGGCTTGCCGTGCTTGCGTGTTCTGCGTACTTCCTCATAAATCTCGTGGCTGGGGACGACTGCACCACCCGGGGAATTGAGGCGCAATACGATTGCCTTGACCGAGCCACGCTTCCTGTATTTCCGCAACTGACGGATGATGTCGTCGGCATCCATGATCGGTGTATTGATATCGATAATCGCGACACGCTCACTTCCTGCCGACCCGTAAGTGTCCTCCATCGTATCCGTCGTCGTCGTCTCAGTCGTAACGGCTGTGGCAAGCAGAAAAAACGCCAGCGCCATCACCATGAAAGCCCCTCCGGCGAAGACCGCAACTATTCCGACTATCCACTTTCCACCAGAGCCCATGTTCGATTACTTCCATTAACTTGTTGTGGATAAGTAAGTTACGAAAATAACGTGTTATTGTCAATGAAAATAACTCTGCTAAGTCACCGTTTTATGCGGAGATGCGGGAACGGGAAACGACGGGGCGCTTGACAATTACCGCAAAACAGCTTCAGGGATACCCGGGTCTGCTTCCCGCGCTATGTACGGACCCGCTCCCTGCCCTGGTACCCGGGTCTGCTTCCCGCGCTATGTACGGACCCGCTCCCCGGAGTGCTTTTGCAGGTTGCTGTACATTCGCATAAAAATGCACGCGATTTTCAACGTACAATGTTTTATATTTCGGAATGCAGTCCATGGAAATATTGATACTCATCTTCATCACCGCTTTTCTGATCGGTTCCTTTCCGACAGCCTATATTGTGTACCGTATCCGCGCGGGCGGTGATCTTCGCCGGGAGGGGAGTGGTAATATCGGCACGCTCAATGCCTATGAAGTGACGCGCTCGCGTGCTGTCGGCGTGATGGTGCTGCTGATAGATCTCATCAAGGGTGCATTGCCTGCGATTGCCGGACGGTTATTGTTCCCGGATGACTATACCGTCGCCTCGCTGGCACTGCTCGCCGTCGTTCTCGGTCACAACTATTCACCATGGATCGGCTGGAAGGGAGGGCGTGGTCTGGCCGCCGCCGCCGGCGCCTCACTCGTGTTCACTCCGCTGTTTGTCTGCGTCTGGGTCTTGCTCTGGCTGGCAGGGTATTGGAAATCCAGGAATGTCCATTTCGCAAATATCGCGGCGACGGTGCTCGCG
>JAGTUW010000165.1 GCA_018224345.1 Bacteroidota bacterium | reverse complement strand
TCGGGAGGACCAGGAGAAGCAGAAAAACAAATGTGTGTCGCATTCCATTCATGAATACTGTGGATGATATGGTAATTAAAGATAGCGAACTTTGAAATTCAGGAAAACCAGGCCACCGGGATGTCGATTTTCATTGTTTCGCAAGTGAAAACATCGGATTTTTCAAGTATGATACGAAAGCAGTGTTCTGCGTTCCCTTTTTACTGATTTCCGGAGTCTCCATGTTTCGACTGTTTCATTCTCCCGCCTTCCTGATGGCGGGTATCTATACGTGTACACTGATACTTTTGTTTCTTGTCAACGGGCGTCCTTCTGTTTTCGAACAGCAGGGCATCTCCCTTGACGAGAACAAAAAATGGCGTGAATCCGTGGAAATGATCGAACATTTCTATGCACAGCGCGCTTACGGGAACCCAACCGTCAATATCTCCGATCAGCTCATGCAGGTCTGGAATGACATCGCCTACACGCCGCAAAGTGCATTGATGAAGCCTTTTGCCACTTCCAATACCTGGAGGCTGGAAGGACCGACGAATATCGGCGGACGGATGCGCGCCGTACTCTTTCATCCCACGGAAACGAATACGATTTATTCCGGTGCCGCATCGGGCGGCGTATGGAAAAGCACCGACCTCGGTATTTCCTGGCGTCCGCTGACCGATGACATGCCCCGGCTTCCCGTCGGCGCCCTGGCAATCGATTTGAATTCTCCGAATATTCTGTTTGCCGGGACCGGCGAACCGATCGGGACAAACTTCGGGCGTAGCGGCGGTTCGCCTTACTATGACGGACTCGGTGTCATGCGCAGCGATGACGATGGTCAAACCTGGCGCATGCTTCCCTGGCCGCGGCCGAACAGTGCCGTACATCGCATCGCCCTGCATCCGGAATCCTCCGATACATTACTCGTTGCGACGGTGGACGCACTGTACAAAAGCACGGACGGAGGCGAATCATGGTTCAACTCCCTCAACGGTTATGTGACTGAGGTACTGTACAAGCCGGATAACCCCGGTATCGTCTATGCAGCCATCGGGGGGGAATACGGCGGCAGCAACAACGGCATCTATATGTCCGGCGCCGGCGGAGAACGCTTCACCTGGCAACGCCTCGATAACAATCTGCCACCCGGAGATTCCACCGCACGCGTCGTCATGAGCATCTCACCCGCAAATCCGAACCGCATCTATGCCGCGATGGGCCTCAACAGAAGAAAGATGACGGATGGAAGTGTCGATTTCAAGGGGATCTTCATCTCCAATGATGCCGGCACAACCTGGGAACGCAGGCAGAACGCGATTGCCAACAACTTCACACGTGGGCAGGCTTTTTATGATCTGACCATCATGGCGCATCCCACCGACCCCGATCGCGTCTTCCTCGGTGGTATTGACATGCACCGCACAACGAACGGTGGTGGCGGTTTCGCAAAAGTTTCACGCTGGGAACTGCGCACCATCGATCCGGGCAATGAAGCGTACGTCCATGCCGACCAGCATCACGTAGCATTCAAACCCGATGATCCGAATACTGTGGTCATCGCCGGTGACGGTGGTATCTTTATCAGCACCAATGGCGGATCATCCTGGATGGAACGCAGCGAAGGATTGGTCACCACGCAGTTCTACGGTATCAACTACGCACCCTCAAACCCGGAACTGCTGTACGGAGGGACGCAGGATAACAGCAACATGCGACAAAGCACTCCGGGGATGACCAACTGGTCCTTCGTCGGAGGCGGTGACGGTGGCCGCATGGCTATCGACCATGACGACAGTAATCTCATGTATCTCAATATCAACAGCACGCCGTATCGTACATACGGAGGAAATATCTTCACTCCTCTCGTGGACGGTCTCAGCGGGTACCGCGGAAACTGGGTGCGCCCCATGCTGCTTGATGAGGCGGGCGACCGGCTCTACACGGCATCGGATCATGTGCATCGCCTCAGCCCTGCAAAAACCGCGACGACATGGCTGACCCTCAGCATGGAAAAACTCGTGCGCGGCAACGGTCTCATCACTGATCTCCAAATACCGGAGACGGCGCTGCGCATGATGTATTCCTCTTCCAGCGATGGAAAAGTGTTCGTGTGCAACAGCATTATCGGCCTCGATACCGATTGGTTCGACGTGAGCACGGGCCTGCCCAACCGCTGGATCAGCGGTATCCGTGTCGCCCGGGATGACGAGTATACCGTTTATGCTGCACTTTCGGGATACGGCACCAGTCATGCCTGGAAAACCACCGATGGTGGAACGCAGTGGGTCGATATCAGTGGCGACCTTCCCGATATCCCCGCCAATGCCATCATTCCCTCCCGTACCGATCCGGAAACGATCTTTCTCGCAACGGATCTGGGTGTCTGGTACACGTCGAACGGCGGCACGAACTGGAAGCAGTTCGGTAACGGACTCCCCAATGTCGTCTGCTACGACATGAAGCTGACAACGGAAAACAGACTGATCGTCGGAACCTACGGACGCGGTGTCTGGTCCACTGATGCAATCGTCAGTGTGTCGCCTACACCTCCGGTGACGAAGGATATCACTATCACATCGATATGGCCCAACCCCCTCAACACCAGTACCGTATCGTCCTCCACACTGGACTTCACCCTTACCACCCCGGCGAATGTCGCACTCGTCATCCATGATGCCACAGGACGCGCCGTCGCGACTCTGGTACAGGGCCGTCTGGATGCGGGCAATCACACCGCCACGTTCCATGCGAAAGATCTGCCGGCAGGCACGTACTTCGCGTTGCTTCGCGTCGGCACACAAACGGTCGTAAAGAAGATTGCGCTGCTTCGTTAGTCGCGAGGCGATGTAACCTTCGCGCCACACGACGGAGCGATTATATCTTGCAGGGGTGTTCGATGAATTCGGATACCCCTGTTGCTTTCCACACAACAACCACGGATGGCGTGCAGCAATGGTCACAGAATAGCGCGCGGGAGCCAGCCCTCTGAACTCACCTCTTCGTGAATTTGTTTTTCAGATCATCCAAAGAAAATTTCTCCTTGTGTCCGCTCTTCCCTGCGACTACCGCACCTTTGTCCTTCTGTGCGGGCTGCTGTTTCATGCTCAGTGAAATGCGTTTGAGTTTTTCATCGATTTCCAGAACAGTGACACGCACGATTTGTCCGACCTTGACGACTTCCTTCGGGTCACGCACAAAACGATCGGCAAGCTGGGAAATATGCACCAGACCGTCCTGATGCACACCGATATCGACAAAAGCTCCGAAGTTCGCGACATTGGTGACAACACCCTCCAGCACCATACCTGCATTGAGATCACGAATTTCATTGATCCCTTCAGTAAATTCCGCCATACGAAAACTTTCGCGTGGATCACGGCCGGGTTTCTCCAATTCACGGATAATGTCGCGCAACGTGGGTTCGCCGATTTCGCCCGATACATAGCGTGCGATGTCGATCTCCTTTACCTTCGCGGATAATTCTTCAATCCGCTCGAGTGAAACATCCAGGTCGCGGGCAATGGTCTCGACGATATGATAACTTTCCGGGTGCACCGCAGTGTTGTCGAGCGGGTGCTCACCCCCGCGAATACGCAAAAATCCCGCTGCCTGTTCAAATGTTTTCGGGCCGAAACGCGGGACAGCGAGCAAGTCCCGACGATTACGAAAGCCACCGCGCTCATTGCGAACGTCGATGATGCTTTTCGCGACACCGGGTGTCAGGCCCGCCACATACCCGAGTAACTCTTTCGATGCGGTATTGAGATTCACGCCGACAAAATTGACGCAACTCTCCACCGTTTCATCGAGCTTGCGCTTGAGCAGTCTCTGATCGACATCATGCTGATACTGTCCGACGCCGATGGATTTCGCATCGATTTTCACCATTTCCGCGAGTGGATCCATCAGCCGCCTGCCGATGCTGATTGCACCTCTGACAGTGAGATCGAGATCAGGAAATTCATTGATGGCGACATCACTTGCTGAATAAATGGAAGCCCCGGACTCGTTGACAAGCACCCGGACAGGCGCAGGATCGAGATCCTGAATAACTTCCTTTACAAAGGAATCTGTCTCCCGTCCCGCTGTTCCATTCCCGATCGCGATCAGTTCCGTATGATAACGCTGTATCATGTCGAGTAACACCCGTGCCGCCTCTCTGCGTTTGTGTTCGCCGGTATGAGGGTATATCGTCTGATGCTCAAGAAATTTCCCTGTCCGGTCGATGGTCACAACCTTGCAGCCTGTACGAAAGCCCGGATCGATGCCGAGTGTGGGTTTCATGCCTGCAGGACTCGCCAACAGCAATTCGCGTAAATTGTTCTCGAACGTCTGTATGGAAATGACATCCGCCTGCTGCTTGCTCTCGTAACGTACTTCCCCGATAAGGGTATGCTTCATGAGACGCTCGAAGGCATCCCTGATCAACGCTGCGTACAGAGCCTCGACCGCCTGATCGCTGCTCTGCGATACCTTCCTTTTGATCCATGCAATGATTTCCTCTTCGTCGAACTGCAACTCGAAGCGCAACACGCCATCGGCTTCCCCACGGCGCAACGCGAGCAGATTGTGTGCGGGGATATCGCGCACCGGTCTGCTCCAGTCACGATACATTTCATATTTCGTACTCCCTTCGGGAAATTCCTCATTGATCCGTGAGCTGAATACACCATGTTCGTACAGATGATTTCGCACATGGGCACGCAGGTCGGCTTGTTCCGCCACTTCTTCGGCCAGAATATCCGCTGCCCCCGCGAGCGCCTCGCGTGTTGAAGCAACGCCTCGCTCCTCACTGATAAAGCCCGAGGCCAACTGTTCGATATCCACCGGTGCAGCATCCGGAACGTTCAATTCCCGTATCGCATCAGCCAGAGGTTCCAGTCCCTTTTCCCTTGCCACCGTGGCACGCGTACGTTTTTTCGGTTTGTAGGGCAGATACAGATCTTCGAGTTCCGTTTTCACCAGGCATTGTTCTATGCGGAGACGCAGTGCATCGGTAAGCTTGCCCTGTTCCCCGATGGATGCGAGTACCGTCGCCTTGCGCTCTTCGAGTGAGCTGAGATACTCGTAGCGTTCGACCAGCGCACGGAGCTGGAGCTCGTCGAGTTCCCCGGTGCGTTCCTTCCGGTAGCGTGCAATGAAAGGGATGGTTCCCCCTTCGGCGAGCAGTGTGAGTGTATTGTTGACCTGCCAAGGTTGAAGCGACAACTCCCGGACGAGAATATCGGCAATATTCAACATGAATGAATCCCTTGTTCCATCATTCTGATTCGGTGACACAGACGAAGGTCACTCCTTTAATTATCTTCCCATTCCCCCGGTTGCTCGAGATGACGAAGCCGTTCTTCGGAAAGACGCAGTGAGAGGTGGGAATAAAACTCCCTTGCCCGCTGACGGTGTTCCCGCTTGAGCTTCAGCTCCAGGCGTCCGCTTTTTGAGGCCGGGAAATCTGCGATGGCATGCAGACTGTGCAACTGCACAACGAGCCTGCATCTGAACCATCCATCGATCAGGCGAATGTCATCGATGTCATCGAAGGGAATATCGAGTTCACGAATCCGTGACTTCAACACACCGAAGACGGCATCCTCGACACGGTACTCGATATGCAGACCGAAATCATCGACATGTGCGCGCCCGTGCGCTTCGGCAAGGCCGTGATAAACTTCCGGCAACGTAAAGGGTATGCTGATGCGAGTGGCCATTTCTTAAAATACAACGAATCAGGGAATGATAACATACATTGGAAGTAGCTGGAACGATCAGGAAAATCATCCTTTCATCATCGGAAGAATCTGACAGAGACCACAGTCTCTCGGCCTCCACGTACCCCTCCATGAGTCAAACTCCGCCACCTCATGTTCCTGCAGCCGCCACACATGGAGATGATACATCGATTTCGTAGATTTCCGGCAGTAACGCTAGTGATTCACTATTGACGACAGGCCTGTGTTGGACAGTATCTTAAGCACAATCACGGAATACCCCATCCTGGGCGTACTGCTCGTCAGCCTGTTGCTCTCACTGGTGTTCACTTTGTTCAGAAAGCTGTTTCGTTTCGCCGTCTCCCTTGCCGTCATCGTCATCGCGCTCGCTATTGTCATGCACTACCTCGGTCATGATACCCTGCCGGACGAGGGGAAGAAAGTGCTCAGGGAGGCAGAAGAGCTTTTGTCGAATTGATGGAACGCAAACCGCCCATCCCCGAATGACAGGGATGAGCGGTTGCAGGAGATTCTTTCGGGGCAATAATCCCCAGTGCTCCGATTATTTCATAAGCACCATTTTCTTCATCTGCATTCCGATGTCGGTTTGCAATGTGTAAAAATAGGTGCCGCTGGGCAGATTGTTCGCCGTCCAGCTTATACTGTAACTGCCGGCTTCACGACGCCCATCCACCAACGTCCCGACTCTGCGACCGAACACGTCGTGAACATCCAGGCGGACCTGCGACGCTTTCGGCAGGGCGAATGCGATGGTCGTGGAAGGATTGAAGGGATTCGGGTAATTCTGCTGCAACAGGACTCCCGAGGGGATCGTCGCCTCGAATGTGCTGCGAATACCCAGGATATTCGATGAGGTCAGGAAGGTCCAGCCACTGGCCCAGTTGTGGTCCGGGCCAAATGCGCCGACATAATCCGTCGGTGTGAAGAACCCGTCGTTCGGCGGTGTGACCGCGCCGGTGAGTGCGGGACTTCCGGCTGCAGGCCGTGGATCCAGACTGCTCGTCGCGTCACGGGAAATGTTCCGCAACATCGGATCGACGATGCGATTGTTGTTCGCGGCGAGATAGTCGCGCACGAAGTCCTGCAGCGCCACACCTTCCAGCCCAGCACCGGCTCCGAAACCCCACCAGATGTTGTTGGCGAGAATCAGCTCACCGGCATCGAGGCGGGCACGGCTGTCTTCACCACTGGCGAGATCCTCGATCCGCACGCCATGTGCCGCGAAATCCGTGAATATACTGTTGCGGTACTTGCCACCGGCATTGTCACGGAAAATGAATACAAGGTCATTATCGGCATTGATGGAACTGACACCGATGCCGATGTACGTGGCATTGTAGATATCCGGACTCGCATACGGCATGCCGTCTTCGGGAACCGTGCCGCCGTCGTGCTCGCCTGCCCGGTTGCCAACTTCGTCGGATTGAAGGGCAAACCAGAACTGTCCGCGACCACGAAACCCTTCGTCATAATCGTAGGAATCGTCTTCATTGAATGAGGCCACGAGATAGCGCGTATCCACCGTCCCACCGAACCATTCGAAACCGTCGTCGGCATTGTTCGCGACTTCGATGAACTCGATGGTCGTCCCGCGTCCGACACCACCCATGGTCAAACCGTTGATCTCATTGCCTTCACCGATATTCGACCCGCCGTAACGAATCGAGACGTAGCGCAACACACCCGAATTGTCGTCGTCATTGTCACCACCATAGGCGCCGCGGATCTCGGTGGAAGGAATACCTTCAATATGACCGCGATTGTTGGCGGTGTTGAGCCCGGCGCGTCCGAGCACAATGACCCCGCCCCACAGACCACGGGCATCGAGGGGCAGATTGCCGTTGAGCTGATCAGCTTCGGCGGTAAAAGTGATCGGTTTTTCTTTCGTGCCGTTGGCGAAAATTTTCCCACCCTGGGCGACGATCAGTGCACTGGCGTTTTCCGCCTGGCCGGGCTTGCCCTTGATCACCGTCCCCGGCTCGATGGTCAGCGTACCGCCGTCTTCGACGAAAACGAAACCGTTGAGAATGTAAGTGTTGTTCGCCGTCCATGTGACATCACCCACAACGTCATCATCGGTCACCTGAATGACGGCACTCTCCAGTGGCTTGAGAATACCGAGTTGGGAAATCGCGGTCCATCCATGTGCCCAGCTGTCATTCGGACCGAATGCTCCTTTGTAATTGACCGTCGTGTAAAAACCGTCGTTCGGCGGCGTGACCGCACCCGACAGCGCCGGACTGCCAGATTTCGGACGCGGATCGAGACCCTGATCGTTACTACGGCTGATCCCGTATAACATCGGATCAACAAGGCTGTTGTTGTTCGCGGCGAGATAGTCGCGCACGAAGTCCTGCGGCGCCACACCTTCCAGTCCCGCTCCGGCTCCGAAGCCCCACCAGATGTTGTTGGCGAGAATCAGCTCACCGGCATCGAGGCGGGCACGGCTGTCTTCACCACTGTCGAGATCCTCGATCCGCACGCCATGTGCTGCATAATCTGTAAATATACTGTTGCGGTACTTGCCACCGGCATTGTCGCGAAAAGTAAATACGAGGTCATTGTCGGCATTGATGGAACTGACACCGCTGCCGATGTACGTCACATTGTAGATATCCGGCATTGCATATGGCATGCCGTCTTCGGGAACAGTGCCGCCGTCATGCTCGCCTGCCCGGTTGCCAGCTTCGTCGGATTGAAGCGCAAACCAGAATTGTCCGCGACCACGGAAGCCTTCATCATAATCGTAGGAGTCATCTTCATTGAATGCGGCCACGAGATAGCGTGTATTCACCGTCCCGCCGAACCATTCGAAGCCGTCGTCGGCATTGTTGAACACTTCGATATATTCGACGATCGTCCCGCGTCCGATACCGCCCATGGTCAGACCGTTGATCTCATTGCCTTCGCCGATATTCGAGCCGCCATAACGAATCGAGACGTAGCGCAGCACGCCCGAATTATCGTCGTCATTGTCACCGCCATAGGCGCCGCGGATCTCGGTGGAAGGAATACCTTCGATGTGACCGCGATTGTTGGCGGTGTTGAGACCCGCACGTCCGAGCAGAATGACCCCGCCCCACAGACCACGGGCATCGAGAGGCAGATTGCCATTGAGCTGATCTGCTTCGGCGGTAAAAGTGATCGGTTTTTCTTTCGTGCCGTTGGCGAAAATTTTCCCGCCCTGGGCGACGATCAGTGCACTGGCGTTTTCCGACTGGCCGGGCTTGCCTTTGATCACCGTCCCCGGCTCGATGGTCAGCGTTCCACCGTCCTCGACGAAGACAAACCCGTTGAGAATGTAAGTGTTGTTCGCCGTCCATGTGACATCACCGGCGACATCATCGTCCGTCACCTGGATGACATTCTGTGCATCCACAGTGAAAACGAACACCAACGAAAACATGAACAAGATCATAAAGAAATTTCGCATCAATTGGCTCCAGATATTATGAAAAAGATGAATAATTGCTGCTATTCAAAAGTGTAGGAAAAACCCAGTGAGAATTCGCGTCCGGCCGAGTAACTCTGATAGTAAAATTTCCGGTCCTTGTAATTGTGTACATGCTCGACCGGGTCGTTGAGAAGATTTTTTGCACTGAGCTTCAGAGCAAATCCCATGAAGAGGCGCTGGGAGATAATCAGATCCAGCATTTCCCGCGACTGCTCATACACATTGGGGGTCCCGCCCATGCTGACTGCGGAGAGACGCTCGCCGAATGAATTGAAATACAGGCTGACTGCGGTACCGAGACCCGGATGTTGCCATGAGAGATTGATATTGAGCAGGTACGGTGACTGCCCCTGCAGCTCGCGCGTCTGTTCGGCGTAAGGGTTGATCGTCCGGATAATCTCCATCTCTGACTCCGAAATGTCGACACGGGAGACAATCCACGTAGCGTTCATGCCAACGGAGAAATTGTCGAGAAGAGCCGAAATCTGATCGAGTCGCTTACGGAATTCAAATTCCAGTCCATACACACGGGCGTTGTCCACGTTCTGATATTGCACTTCACCGTTGATATTGAGAAACACGCGCTCTATCGGATTGGCGAAATCCTTGTAGAATCCACTGAATGCGACGATTTCGCCGGCACGCGTAAACCACTCCCATCGTAGATCATAGTTTTCAATCAGCGTGCGCTCGAGGCCGCTGTTCCCGATAAAGGTGAAATCGTTGACAAAGTTGAACGAGGCGTATGGTGCCAGTTCACGAAACGTCGGTCTTGCGAGCGTGCGGCCATAGGACGCACGGATGTTCATATCCTCGTACACATTGTAGAGGAGGCTTGCCGCAGGCAGAATATCGAGGTTGTCCATCGTACCCCGGGCGAGTGAACTGTCCATACTGCCGACATCGATGGTCGTATTCTCCATGCGTGCGCCGGTGATGACACGCAGCGATTTCGTCACCGGTACATCGACCATCGCATAGGCTGCGTAGACGTCCTGTGCCCCGTCATAGTTGCTCGATGGCTGGGTTGCGTCCTTGACATAATTGCCGAAGCGATAAAACTCCGACGTACTCTGGCTCTCAAGAATGCCGACATTTTCCGGCTGGAAAAAGGCCTCCGGGTCACCGTCATAACGTGCCCGGTCCTGCGCGATGTCGAATCGACGCTCACGGAAGGTCCGGTCCTTCACTGAGCCCGCTGTTCCGAATTTCAGTGATGCGGCAAGATTGCTCCACTGTGAAAACGGCAGTGTCATATCCAGACTGAAAGAGGTGTTGTCTTCTTGCAATGTTCGGAAATACCGCGATGGAATGGGATAGATGGATTGGCGTATCGCATAAATGGTATCGGGGACCTCGGCGAAATCACGGATCGTGAAATTGTTCGTAAAGAAACGCAAATCGGGTTCGTCCTGCGTATTACTGGAAATCGAAGCATTCCATTCCGCCATCAGACCGCCCAGAGCGGGAATGTTGTGTTTTCCTCGAAGCTGGTAAGTCTGCAATTCACGCTCTGTGTAATGCAGTGTTCGTGTTTCATAGACGGCATTCCCGGTCAGATCGCGCGGGAAGGAACCCGCAAGATATCGTGCGGTATTGTCGGCGGAACGATTATAAATGATATTGACGCCAAATTCATGCAGATCCGCGGGCTTGTAACTCAGATTCACCAATCCTCCCCACAGGACTTCTTCCGTCGATTTCTGATCACGTAAATCGTAATGATTCGTCAGTTCATCGCTCTGATCGACATGTCCGGCCAGGTAGTATCGCGCCACGCGACCATCGTCGTACATGGAATATTTCCGTGAATACGTCAGACTGGCCAGATAGCCGAGCTGTCGGCCGAAAAGATCCGTCTGATTTCCGAATGACATGGCATAGCCCTGATTGACCGGGGCGGTCTTGCGTGTCGGTGCCATCACGGAGTTGAATTCATTCGACAGGCGGTCCAACTCCAGCGCCTTTTCTTCGTCCGTATACGCAGCTCCGATGTCAGGGATGACCAGATCAGCATCGTCGAACACATCCGGTACTGCGCGGGTGCCGTCATCGATGCCGAGCCAATCCGTGGATCCTCCCCGATACGTCAGGAACTCCGTACTACCGGTGCTCTGTGAGTTGTAGGATGTGGAGGTGCTCAATGTGAAATACATCCGGTCGGGATATGATTTCGTTGAAATGTTGACATTTCCGCCGGTAAAATTCCCCGGCTTGTCCGGAGTGAAATTCTTCGTCGTAACGATGTTTTCCAGCATCGATGAAGGAAAGATGTCGAGTTGAACGGCTCTTCGGTTCGGATCCGCGCTCGGCACCTCCGCACCGTTGAGCTGTGTGGCGGAGTAGCGTTCTCCGAGTCCGCGAATAAATATGTATTTGCCGTCCACGACAGATGCTCCGGTTACTTTTGTCATCGCCGATGCGGCGTCGCCAGAACCGGAACGGGAAATATCTTCCGAGCTGATCGCATCGGAAATCGATGTGGCGCGTTGACGATCCTTGAGAAGGCCGATTTCATTGTTGAGCAACAGATTTGCCTCTACAACTACCTCCTCCATCTCGTAGGCTTCGGAGACAAGGTCGATATTGAGTCGGGTGATTTCTCCCGCCTTTACAACGATACCGGTGACAGTCTTTCTCGCGTAGCCGATCATCGATGCTTTTAGTGAGTAAGTCCCCTCAGGGACAGGATCAATGGTGAAATTACCGTCAATGTCCGTCGCCGCGCCGAGCGTATGCCCGGCGAGTATGACATTGGCACCGATCAGTGCCTCACCGTTTGATGCGTCAACCAGCTTTCCTCTGATCTTACCGGTGTCCTGAGCAGAGACACCCGGAGCGAAAAGGTTGAGGAGGGAAAGAATGGTGGTAAGGAGAAGTGTGGTACGCATGGTCCTTGAAAAAAATATTTGAAAAATGTGTTGTTCGTAATCCTGTTTTATAACAATTTCAGTAACTGTAAATTGCGACATCAGTATTCAGCGATAATTGCGACAGTGTTAGTCCTTCGTTAGCGCCAGGTCCACTCGTATTCACGATCCTCCGGAAACATGACGTCACCTGACGTTTCTTCCGCCGTATCGTTCCGATGCTGCCCTGACGCCGGATGAAATCATTTATTAAGCATCACTGTTTTCATCTTAACACGGACACCGCACCTATTCTGCAGGAGTATATCATGACAACGCTCACGGATACCGCCCCGGCTCTCTTCTGGTTTCGCCGC
>JAGTUW010000164.1 GCA_018224345.1 Bacteroidota bacterium | reverse complement strand
CCACAATCAGGGTACTGCGCACGGCGATTTCCGGCACGCGCGTGCGCAGGATCGCGAGCAGTTCTTCTGTGGCGCGGCGGGTGATACCCCGGCGCATCGATTTGAGGACGGCGTCATTGATGTGTTGCAGCGGGATATCGATATAGCGGCAGATGTTTTCTCTTTCCCGCATGACGTCAAGTGCGTCGAGAGGGAAGCGTGACGGATAGGCATACATCAGGCGCAGCCACTCGACGCCTGTGACGTCGGCCAGCGCCGTCAGAAGATGCGGCAGGTAACGTTCTCCGTAGAGATCGAGGCCGTAATATGTCGTGTCCTGTGCGATGAGGACGATTTCTTTTGTCCCTGCTTCACAGAGCAGAGCGGCCTCGCGGACAATATCCTCGAGCGGTTTTGAGACATGTCCTCCGCGCATCAGCGGGATGGAGCAGAACGAACAGGGGCGGTCGCAGCCTTCGGATATCTTCAGATAGGCGACATGTCGCGGCGTGGTCAGATGCCGTTCCCCGAGAAGTTCGTATTTATAGCTTCCGCCGAGAGTCTCGATGATATTGCGGAAATCAGTGACACCGAAAAAACGATCGACTTCAGGGAGTTCCAGAGCGAGTTCTCCGCTGTATCGTTCGGAGAGACAGCCCGCGACATAGAGCCGCTGCAGTTTCCCCTGCTTTTTCAATTCCGCCGCTTCCACGATGGTGTTCACCGATTCCTCCTTGGCCAGGTCAATGAAACCACAGGTATTGATGATCACGGTGTCGGCCTCATTCGGATTTTCAACCAGCGTCATGCGGTTGGATTCTATCTGCCGCATGAGTACTTCCGAATCCACGGTGTTTTTTGAACACCCGAGTGTGATAATGGAAATGCGCGAGGGTTGTTGTATGTCTTCAGTCATCACTGTTGTCCAGTCTGTTCATCAGGCGAATCGATTTCTCGACTTTCGCCAGATCTTCCGGGGTATCGACGGATTGTGAATGAGCAGGCACGATGCTTACGCAAATACGCATGCCGTGCTCGAGTGCCCGCAATTGCTCGAGTTTTTCTACGCGCTCGAGTGTGCTTTCTTCCAATGCGGCAAAACGAAGCAGACTCTGACGATGAAACGCATAGATGCCGATATGCTGCAGAAAGACACCGTCTGTGTCGAAAGCGTTACCGTCGTTTTCTGTTTCGCGCGGAAAAGGGATGCCGGCCCTTGAGAAGTACAACGCATTTCCGTTCCTGTCCGTTACCAGCTTTACGATGTTCGGATCGAACATGTGTCTGTGACTGCGGAGAGGACAGGCGGCGGTAGCAATATCGGCATCCGAATCGCGCAGGCTTCGGATAACGGCATCGATCGTCGCGGGTGGAAGGAGGGGTTCATCGCCCTGGACATTGACGAACATTGTGGCATCGGTGTGTGCGGCGACCCAGGCGACACGGTCCGACCCGGAAGCGAGATCATCCGGCGTCATCACAGCCTCCCCGCCGAATGAACGCACTTCCGCTGCAATGCGCTCATCGTCGGTGGCAATCAGAATCTCTGCATCGCTTTCGATGGACATACAGCGCTCCCACACCCGCTCAATCATGGTTTTGCCTGCAATGCGCGCGAGTGGTTTGCCGGGGAAGCGCGTGGATGCATAGCGTGCGGGTATCACGACGATGATGCGTTCATTCATGACGGTAAAATAGAAAACTTGACGAAAAATGCGTTGTGCACGGTGAGGGAAACGCAGAGTCGGTAGGGAATGCTCTTTCAGAATACTGGTGGCATACGGAACAATCTGCCCACGTGTCCTGGAGCTGCATGCAGAATCTCCTCACTCCCCGCGCTCTCTCTTACAGATCCTCGCTCCGGCCGGGAAGGTTCGGACCCGGTGGGGGACAGCACAACGGATACTGCAGTGCGGACATGCAACTCGTCTGCACCGGGGTTTTGCAGTGCGCCTGCCTGTTGCATGGTGGCGCAGCAACTCCACAGATGAGCAAGGTGTCTGTAGAGTGTTTCGCGGGTTCCGGGCGAGAGGATGAGATGTGCCTGTTGCGCGGCTGCATCGAATTGGTCAGCTGTCGCCATCATCAGATCGGGATCTCGTAGAGACGATAGATTTTGTAGCGCTCGGCATTCATCAGCTTTGCTCCTTTGTTCATCGGTTCATTGTCTTCGAGAACCCAGGAGGCTTCGCCTTTGAACACGCCGTGTGCGGCCGCGCGCGTAACGGTCTCATAATACATCACCGCATCGATGCCTTTGTTCCGATGTTCAGGCAGTACGCCCAGCACGATAATGCGGACGAGATCAATATGTTTTGTCTTGGTGAACATGTGCCAGAGAGCCGGCAGAAGCCAGCCCGATTTGTTCTTGATCAGTACCTGGTTGAGATCCGGCAGACAGAGCGTAAACCCGATCGGCACACCATTACGCTCGGCAATGAACACGAGATCCTTGAATTTTCCGACCACCTGCACGAGATCTTTTGCGAGAAAGTCGAACTCTTCGTCCGTCATGGCCACCGCACCCCAGTTTCTTTCCCAACTGCGATTGTAGAGATCCTTGAGAATCGCTGCATCACGCTCGATATTCTTGAAATCAAGGTCACGGATGGTGATGTTGTAACGATCACGGACGAGTTGCTGACCGCGCTCGAGTTTCGGTGTGATGACCAGTTTGTTTCTCAGCAGATACGCATACAGGTCCTTGGCCTTGTGAAAGCCGTGACCCTCGGTCAATGTCGGATAATACGGAGGATTGTACGGCATCAATATCACCGGCAGGGCATCGTATCCCTCGACAAGCATCCCGATCTCATCATTGACAGAAGGGTTTACGGGACCGCGCATGGTGTCCATCCCTTTCCCGCGCAGCCACGCCGCCGCTGCATCGAAGAGTGCGTCTGCGACTTCCTGTTCGTTGATGCATTCAAAAAAACCGAAAAACCCTACTTTGTCCTGGTGCTCGCGATTGTGATTCTCGTTGACAATCGCCGCGATCCGGCCGACAGGGGTATCGTCTTTCCGGGCAACGAACAGTTGCATTTCCGCATGCTTGTAGAACGGGTTCTTCTTCCTGCTCAACAGCTTCTTTCTGTCCATCAGCAGGGGCGGAACCCAGTGTGGATCATTCTTATAGAAGGCCCATTGCAGTTTGATGAAACGCAGAATATCGGCGCTTTTCTCGGATACGGGGTGGATGGAAACCGCCATGAAAATTATTTTCTCCTTCTTTCTTAATCGATGACACCGAGTTTACGGCCTATCTCGCCGCTGATCTCCAGTATGCGGTCAAGCTGTTCTTTCTCATGGGTTGCCATGTAGCTGGTGCGCAGCATTTGCAGTCCTGGTGGGACGCCGGGACTGATAAACACATTGACGAAGATGCCTGCTTCGAAGAGCTCTTTCCAGAACATGAAGCTTTTCATGTCGTCACCGATAATGACGGGCACGACGCCGGTTTCACCCATGATGATCTTGAAGCCCATCGCGGAAAATCCCTTGCGCATATAATCGGCATTTTCACGGAGTTTATCCACACGCCAGGTTTCGTTTTCGAGAATGTCGAGTGCGGCGAGCGCGGCTGCGACGCTGGCCGGTGTCGGACTGGCGCTGAAAATCAGCGCAGGTGAGTGGTGCTTGATATAATTGATGACCGGACGATCGGCGACAACGAAACCTCCGAGGCTTGCGAATGTCTTGCTGAAGGTCCCCATGGTCATGTCGAGTTCTTTATCAAGCCCGTAATAATGACCCGTGCCCTTGCCGCCGGGCCCGATCACGCCGGTTGCATGTGCGTCATCGATCAGTATGCGCGCGTTGAACTGCTTCGCGAGTTCAAGCATGCGGGGCAGGTCGACAATGTCGCCCGTGGTGCTGAAGACACCATCGGAGACGATGAGTTTGGCTTTCTCGATCGGAAGTCGCAACAGTTGTCGCTCCAGATCCTCCATGTCGTTGTGCCTGTAGCGTTCGAAATTCGCAAAGGCGCCCTTGGCCATGAGATTGCCCGCCACGATACAGGCATGATTGTCTTTGTCCGATATCACGTATTCGCCGCGCTGAACCAGCGTCGGAATGATGCCTTGCGCGGTCTGATATCCGGTCGAGAACAACAGACAGGATTCCTTGCCGAGAAAATGAGCGAGACGTTCCTCCATCTCGTTGTGCAGTGTCAGGGTGCCGGTCAGGTAACGCGATCCCGAGCAGCCTGTCCCATACCGCTCGATTGCATCAAGACTCGCCTGCTTGACACGCGGATCGGCGGTGAGCCCGAGGTAATTGTTGGATCCCGCCATGATGATCTTTCTCCCCTCGATCATGACGACAGGTCCTTCACTCTCCTCGATTGCCCGGAAATACGGGTATAACCCCGCAGCCTTCACCTCGTCAGCGCGGGTAAACGATGTACATTTGTCAAATAAATCCACAAGGGCTCCTGTTCTATCATGAAACAATCTATTCCGGGAACGCCCGGGTGCTGTGTCTCTTGTTGCATCCGGAAACCTGAACGACGGTTCAGTTATAAATCAAACATAAACACAATATACTTTGTGTTCATGCTCAAAACAATTATTTATTTTTTTGCACTGCGCATGACAGACCGGGAGGGACATGCAGAAGGGAGTTGCGTTTCGCTTTTGTTTACTGTTGCGCAACAGGAAGATTGCGGTACCCGCCTTCGCTCAGCACGAGCGGCGGGGACGGCGGCATGGGATCGATGCACGTGTCATTTCAACGGTCGTGTCTGGCGCATGAGATGTGAAAAAATTGTACATTACGTTCTTGAATTCGATCCGCATGCGACGGTGCGCGTTGCTGCGCAGCTGAGGCCACCGGGGGACCTCTGCGGAATCCGGTGATGCGGTGTAAGTCTTATTTCTATCATTCAATGTCGAACGTATGGCGAATATGGAAACTGTCCAGAGCAACTTCATCAAACAGATTATCAATGAGCACAATGCTTCCGGCCGCTATGGAGGACGCGTCCATACGCGCTTTCCACCGGAACCGAACGGCTATCTTCATATAGGACACGCCAAGTCCATCTGTCTGAATTTCGGTATCGCCGAAGAATATGGCGGCAAATGCAATCTCCGTTTTGACGATACCAATCCGGTCAAGGAGAATGTCGAATATGTGGATTCGATAAAGGAGGATATACGTTGGCTTGGCTTTGACTGGGAGGACAGAGAGTTCTATGCATCGGATTATTTCGAGACGCTCTACGAGTATGCGGTCAAGCTGATTCGTGACGGAAAGGCCTATGTCTGTGAACTGACAGGGGAGGAAATCCGCGCCTATCGCGGGACACTGACGGAAACAGGCCGCAACAGTCCCTACCGTGATCGCAGCGTGGAAGAGAATTTCGATCTGTTTCAGCGTATGCGGGCCGGAGATTATCCCGATGGATCACGTACGCTCCGCGCAAAAATCGACATGGCTTCCCCGAATCTGAACATGCGCGATCCGATCATGTATCGTATCCTTCGGGCCCATCATCATCGCACGGGCGATGCATGGTGTATTTATCCGACATACGACTGGGCACATGGTCAATCAGATTCCATCGAAGGAATCACGCACTCGATCTGTACGCTGGAATTCGAGGACCATCGGCCACTCTACGACTGGTATGTCACACAACTCGAAATTCACCATCCGCGTCAGATTGAATTCGCCCGGCTCAACATTACCTGCACGGTGATGAGCAAGAGGAAATTGCTGCGTCTGGTTCAGGAAGGCATTGTCGATGGCTGGGACGATCCGCGCATGCCGACCATTTCCGGATTGCGCCGGCGCGGCTATACCCCGGGCTCTCTCCGGGATTTCTCCGATCGCGTCGGTGTTGCGAAAAAAGAAAGCACCATTGACATGGCACTGCTCGAACACTGCATTCGTGAGGATCTCAATGCTCATGCTTTGCGGGTGATGGCCGTTCTCGATCCACTCAAGGTCGTGATCACCAATTATCCCGCATCCGAAATCGAGGAGATGGAGGCCGTCAACAACCCGGAAGACGCCACTGCCGGGTCACGCGCTGTACCATTCTCACGTGAACTGTATATCGAACGTGAGGATTTCATGGAAGACCCGCCGAAAAAATTCTTCCGCCTTGCGCCCGGCCGCGAAGTGCGTCTCCGTTATGCCTATATCATCAGGTGTGAAGAAGTGATCAAGGATGCCGAGGGCAATATCGTGGAACTGCACTGCACCTATGACTCTGAAACCCGCAGCGGTCTGCCACAGGCAAATCGCAAGGTGAAGGGTACGTTGCATTGGGTTTCCGCGCCTCATGCCGTTGACGCTGAAGTGCGTCTCTACGAACAGCTCTTCGATCGTGAACATCCCGAGACAACTGACGAAGAAGGACAGGATTTCCTTGCAAATCTCAATCCCGCTTCCCTTCAAATCGTTCAGGCAAAGGTCGAACCCTCGCTCGCTTCCGCCATGGCCGGAACACATTTCCAGTTTGAACGCAAGGGATATTTCACTGTTGACTCGCGCTACGGAAAAAAAGGGGCTCCCGTGTTCAATCGTACCGTCACGCTTCGCGACACCTGGGCGAAAATTCATAAAGGACAAAAGACAACACCATGATCATTTCAGTGACCGGGGGGACCGGTTTCATCGGATCGCATCTGGTCGATCGGCTGCTCGAACAGGGACATCAGGTGCGCACGCTGGTGCGGAAAAGCAGTAATCTGCGCTGGCTCGACGGAAAGAACGTCGAACTCGTGGAAGGAGATATTCGTAATCCCGACTCTCTGCAGGCCTTCCTCCGTGATGCGGATATGGTGTATCATATCGCCGGTGTCGTCAAGGCCATGAACCGGGAGGGATATATCGAGGGAAATGTGCAGGCAACACAGCACATGCTTGAGGCGGCCAGACAGTTCGCACCGCGGTTACAGCGTTTTCTCTATGTCAGCAGTCAAACTGCTGCGGGGCCATCCCACTCGCTGGACAGACCGCTGCGTGAGGACGATACGCCCCGTCCCATCACCACCTACGGGGAAAGCAAAATCGCGGCAGAGGAAGCTGTGCGCGCCATGGGGAATGACTTTCCGTGGACGATCATTCGTCCCCCTGCCATGTACGGTCCCCGCGATACGGAAATATTCATCTACTTCCAGACCATAGCCCGCCGGCTCAACTCCATGATCGGTTTCGGAGACAAGAGACTCAGTCTCCTGCACTCCGACGACCTTGTCCAGGGAATGATACTCGCCGCGGAAGCGGATGTCAGTCTCGGCCAGACATACTTCATATCAAGCGAGGAATTCTACTCGTGGCCACAGGTCGGTCGCATTACCGCCGGGATCATGCAACGACGGACATTCACGGTCCGGCTTCCGCACGGTCTGGTGTACACTGTGGCCGCAGTGGCGCAGAGTATCGCAGCCATGCAGCGGCGTCCCGCCACACTCAACCTTGAGAAGGCGCGGGACATCACGCAGCGATACTGGATCTGCGATGTGAGCAAGGCCCGGGAGGAACTCGGGTACCGCCAGCAAGTCTCTCTTGAAGACGGGATTCGTTCGACTGTGGATTGGTATCGCAGAGAGGGGTGGTTGCGCTGATTCGCTGGCCGTCGTGGTTATTCCTGTTCGCGGTACAGACCCTGTGAATCGATGAATATGCGTACTGCCCATGGGACGAGATAATTGATCGACCGTCCCTGCCGAATCCGCTTACGAATCTCCGTCGAGGAAATTTCTATCAGCGGCATGGAAAAACTTCGTGCCGCTTTTTCAAAGGGATGACCCGGGAAATCGACGGGGTATCCCGGACGCTGTGTCACTGCAGGGACGGCCAGATCCGCAATGATATCCGGATCTTTCCAGAGAGGGAATTCCGCAAATGTGTCGGCTCCCATAAGAAGAAACAGTGTGTCGTCAGGGTGCGAATCGTGCAGGTGCCGCAAGGTATCGACAGTAAACGAAACGTTCTTGCGCCGGATCTCGAAATATTCACCTGCCAATTGCTCATTATCCGATACGGCAAGTTCCACCATTTCCGCACGCAGCTCCGCTGCAATACTTTCGGAAGGGGATTTGAATGGAGATTGATACGCGGGGACCAGCAGGACGCGATCGAGATCAAGCGCATCGATTGCACTTTGCGCGAGGATCAGATGTCCGAGATGCGGTGGATTGAAGGTCCCGCCATACACACCGATATTCATGTTTTCTCCTTGATGTTCCGGGATGTCCGCTCATCTCTCCGGGAAAACTTCCGGATGACGGTACGAAGTTCATTTGCCAGTTCCGGACTGATTTGCGCGGCACGCTCCATGCGACTGCATTTCCAGAGAAGATAGCGACGGAGGAACAGCCAGGAAAGCAGCCCGTTGTATCTTGCATAGTAGCGCAGTTGTTCACGCCGGTAGGAGAGCACGATACGCGGATTGTGCAGCGGATCCGAGCCTCCGCCATGATGCAGCACGGTGACTTCCGGCTGGTACAGTATCGTCCATCCTGCCCGTCGCAGCCGTGTACAGAGATCGACATCCTCGAAATAAAAGAAATACGCTTCATCGAAACCGGAGACCTGTTGCCAGGCAGCACGGCGGATAAGCATGCACGCACCGGTAACCCAATACGGTTCGAAGGCCTGCATCGCCTGTTTCCGGCGCCGATCATAGGCGGCTCCGCCGCTCCCGCGGCTTTGCTGCTGTCTGCGTCGTTCAAGAAATTCGTTGTACAATGTTGGTTGTTCTCCAGAGGAGAGTTGGAAACGTCCGTCGGGGAAACTCAGTGCGGGCCCTGCGATTGCGGCATGCTCGGTGCCCTCCAGTGCTTTGACGAGTGCGGGAATGGGGTCGGCAGGAAAGATCAGATCATTATTGAGAATGAACAGGAAATCACCTTCCGCCATCTCCGCACCACGGTTGCAGGCATAGCCATACCCGGCATTCTCCGGCAGGCGCAGCAGCCGGATGCCATCATACGGGTCGGCATCGAACGGAATGGCCGCAGCGTTATCGACCACAATGACTTCCGGGGCAGAGGGCAGAGCGAGAAGCTGCCGCACAAGCGCCGTGGTCAGAGATGGATCTCCGAAATGAATGACGATTGCCGAGACTCGTTTCTGCATTGTGTTCACACGAGTTGCGAGCGAATGCGTCGCAGACAGGCATCACGACCAAGGAGCTCGGCGATCAGGCCGATGTCGGGTCCGTGACGCTCACCGGTCAGAGCCAGTCGTAGCGGCATGAACAGTTTTTTCCCCTTGACACCGGTATCATTCTGAATATCCTTGATCATATCTTTCACGCTTGACGCGTTCCACGTATCGAGCGTCTCTGTCAGATAGGCGAATTGCGCCAGCACTTTCTGCGCATCATACGAAGACACCGTGTCGATGTCTTCTTCATCCTCGAATGTGACCTGGGAGATCGTCAGGAAGCGCAGGTGGGAAACGATATCGGAAGGGATGGTCAGGTACGCAGCGAAGGCCGACGCCACGGCCGCGGTACGATCGCTGTCCGCTGTATCGAAACCAGCCGACCGCATGAAGGGTCCGCAGTATTCCGCCAATGTTTCAGGGGGCAGGGCGCGCAGGTATTGCGCGTTGAACCACTTGAGCTTTTCGATATCGAAGACCGCGCCCGCTTTGCTGACACGATCGAGCGTGAAACTCTGCTCCAGCTCCTGCAGGGAGAATAATTCCCGGTCGTCACCGGGATTCCAACCCAACAGAGCGATGAAATTCACAAGCGCCTCGGGGAGATAGCCAGCGGCGCGATAATCTTCGACCGCGACATCCCCCTGTCTCTTGCTGAGTTTTGTGCGATCAGCATTGAGCAGCAGGGGGAGATGGGCGAAGGACGGCGGTGTCCAGCCGAAATATTCATACAATAGCAGATGCTTTGGCGTTGAGGGCAGCCACTCTTCGCCACGGATCACATGTGTAATCTCCATGTGATGATCGTCAACGACATTGGCGAGATGGTAGGTCGGGAGGCCATCAGATTTGAGCAGGACCTGGTCATCGATCACGTCGTAATGTATTGCGACATCACCGCGGATGAGATCGCGAAATTGGAGTTCGCCGGCCAGGGGGACAAGCAGCCGGATGGTATGGGGTTGATTTTGATCGAGTCGCTCGGTGATATGTTCATCCGTCAGAGTGCGACAGTGCCGATCATACGCGGAATCCTGCTGACTCCGGGCTTGTCGGAGACGGGCGGCTTCGAGTTCTTCGGATGTGCAGAAACAGCGATATGCTTTTCCCTCTTCGAGAAGTCGCATTGCGTGCGCACGATACAGGTCGGAGCGCTCTGACTGCACATAGGGGCCGTGATCACCGCCGATACCGGGACCTTCGTCAAAGGTGATACCCGCCCAGGCAAGCGTTTCAGCCAGTTTCTCTGCCGCTCCGGCGACGTAACGAGCGCGGTCGGTATCCTCGATGCGAAGAAGCAGCGTGCCGCCCTGCCGGCGTGCAAACAGGTAATTGTACAGTGCCGTGCGCAGACCACCAACATGGAGGGCGCCGGTGGGACTCGGTGCGAAACGAACTCGTGGTTTTGAAGAAATCATGGATGAAGCTGTTCTCTGTGTATGCATATGCGGAATCCCCAATATATAAATGGCGGAGCGGATTCGAAACTTTCTTGACATTTCACTGTCCGTGGCACTATTTTGAGACATAGTATCGGTTTCGTATGACCGGCCCTGCCGGCAGCCGTGTTTCCTGACCTAACCTGAGGCAACAGTTTTACCATGAGCTTCGAATTCACTGACGCACATATCGAACGCATCAGTCACATCTTTGAAGTGGAGGCCCGGTATTACGGTAACCACTATCGCTTTGAAATTGGAGGGAGCACTCCGGAGAGGAGACTCTCCTTGGAGATTTACCCATCCATCCCCATTGGCGAGGTCGAGGGGACGCTGGTCAGCGTCTTCACTCCCAACTCCAATATCCAGTTGCAGCATTGTTCCGGAATGGTGGTCAGTGAACTCATGGGGGAGGTCACGTTTTTTGCTGAAGCCGATGAGAAGATATCCGGTCTCATCGTGGAGAAGCAGGGGGCGTGCTCACTGTATTCCAATGTGGACCGCGCGCTCTTGTCCGGTGATTTTACAAAGCTTGTCCCTGAAGTCATGATGTCCGGGATCGCACTTTCTCTTACGGAACCGATGCTGGATGAAGAAGATGAAGACACCTCCGCGCAGTAATCTCAGAACCGGGATTACGGTTTCGTTCCAGGCGCCTTCCGGCAATATCGGGCATGCCGTATTCGAACAGGCGATTCGCTGTGTGTTGCGTGCCGAGAAGCGCCGTGCGTCGAGCATTTCCTGTGTTGTCGTCAGTGATGAGGAAATTCATGCATTGAACAAACGTTTTCTCAATCATGATTACCCGACCGATATTATCACCTTCCCTCTCGAAGACGAGCCCTTGGAGGCGGAGCTGGTTATCAGTATTGACAGTGCGCGGAGACAGGCGCAGGATTACGGAGTGCACATGCGTGAGGAATGTATGCGGCTGGCGATACATGGGATGTTACACCTCTGCGGGTATGATGACGGTGGCGACACCGGGACTGAACGAATGAAAGCGCGTGAGGATGAACTGCTCAGTCAATGCATTAAGAAGGACCGTAGATGACGGTGACTTGACATTCGCCTGCACAAGTTCTACTTTTTGCATTGGATATGAATTGAATCACAGTACCTGGCGATAGAAACATGCAGGAAAGAATAGTAGAAATCATCGTGTACCTGATCCATGAGATGCAGACCGATAAGCGTCTTGGTGAGGTCGACCTTCGTGCTCTGTCGGAAAGGGGGTACACGCAAAACGAGATCAGCACCGCGTTCAGTTGGCTCTTTGACAAGATTCATCTTGGCGACAATATACTGGCACAGGAAAACAGGAGTCATGTGCATTCCCACCGTGTGCTGCACGATTCAGAGCGTTCCGTCATAACTTCGGAAGCCTACGGGTACCTTCTCGAGCTCAGGGAGCTCCGATTGCTTGACGATATGGACATCGAACTGGCTATCGATCGCATCATGATGGCAGGTTTCGGCAGTGTCGGAATCAACGAAATGAAATCCGTCATCGCCTCCATCATCTTTGATTACGATGACTCGAATCGCATCGGGAGCAGGTTGATGCTCAACAGTAAGGATACTATTCACTGAGCCGCAGAGAATTGCGAACATGCTGTTCCGGACAGATCCGCTCCGCTCTGCGGGGCGGTTGCTTTTGTTCGCGGTGCGTGCTTGAATACTTTTCATCATCATTTCGGGAATCATGTCAAAATCGCTCATCATTGTAGAATCACCATCCAAAGCCAAGACTATCAATAAATACCTTGGGAAGGATTTCATTGTCGAGGCCTCGGTCGGTCATATCAAGAATCTTCCCTCGAAGGACCTCGGGGTCGATATTGAAGGGGACTTCGAACCGCGCTACGTGACGATACGCGGAAAGGGAGATGTCATCAAGACCCTGCAGAAACGCGCAGCGACTGCCGATGCTGTCTATATCGCGACCGATCCCGATCGCGAGGGAGAAGCCATCGCCTGGCATATCGCACGCGAGCTTGACAAACAGCTCAAGGGGAAAATGCTGTACCGTGTTTTGTTCAATGAAATCACGAAGTCGGGTATCGCAGCAGCCATGGAGGCACCGCGACATATTGACGAGCGGCTTGTGCGTGCACAGCAGGCGCGTCGTGTCATGGATCGCATTGTCGGGTACAAGGTCAGTCCCTTTCTCTGGAAAACCATCTACAAGGGTCTCTCGGCGGGGCGCGTACAGTCGGTGGCCCTGCGACTGATTTGCGAGAGGGAAAAAGAAATTGCGGATTTCAATATTGAAGAGTACTGGACGATCACGGGTGAGTTTCAGAAGCCCGAGGCCGGCACGATTCACACGAAGTTGGTGAAAGTCGCCGGGAAGACTCCGAGTATTCCCGACGAGGCAACGGCAACGGATCTGCTTGAGAAGTTGCGTGGCGAGAAGTACGCCATTGCCGATGTACAGTCGAAGGAGATTTCACGTCAGCCGCAACCTCCGTTCATCACCAGTTCGATGCAACAGGAAGCATCAAGCCGCCTGCGTTTCTCGGCGAAACGGGCCATGCGTATTGCACAGCAGCTCTACGAGGGTGTCGAACTCGGGGCCGAGGGGGCCGTCGGTCTGATCACCTACATGCGTACAGATTCGACCCGCGTCAGTAATGAGGCCGTACAGAATGTACGCGAGTATATTGCAACGCAGTATGGAAAGGAATACGTGCCGGAGAAGACACGAGGGTTCAAAGTCAAGTCCGGTGCGCAGGATGCGCATGAAGCAATTCGTCCGACCTCCATGGAGCACACTCCGCAACGTGTTCGTCCGTTGCTGACTGCCGATCAATACGCCCTGTATGAACTCATCTGGAAGCGCTTCGTGGCCAGTCAGATGTCTGCGGCACGGATGCTGCAGAAAACCGTTGTTATCGAAGGTGGCGAGTATCAGTTCAGAGGTGTGGGCTCTGTGTACACGTTTCGTGGCTTTCTCCAGGTATACGATGATTATGCAGGAGAGAACGGTAAGGAAGTCAATGAGGAGGAGAGCATCGTTCCCGACGGGCTTGCCGCCCGTGATCGTGTCGAGCCATTACAGATAGATCCGCATCAGCATTTCACGAAGCCACCTCCCCGGTACTCGGAGAGCACGCTGGTGCGCGAACTCGAAGCCAACGGCGTCGGTCGTCCCAGCACCTATGCATTGATCGTCAGCACGATACAGGACCGGGGATATGCGGAGATGA
This sequence comes from Bacteroidota bacterium, assembly GCA_018224345.1. Classification (GTDB taxonomy): domain Bacteria; phylum Bacteroidota; class Ignavibacteria; order SZUA-365; family SZUA-365; genus SZUA-365. Next base: position 5,949 of record JAGTUW010000164.1, on the reverse strand, counting down.
ATAACAGACGCTTCCATGCGACCACACTTGGCATGGATGTCAACAAGCTTCTGACGACACATTTCGACAGTCTTTTCAACGTGGCGTTTACTTCGCGTATGGAGAAGGAGCTTGATACCATTGCAACAGGTGAAATAAGCTATCTCAAGGTCATGAACGATTTTTATCACCCGTTCATGGAGTTGCTCAACAGCGTTTCGCCGGAGGATGCTCGTCTGCAGGAGGAAACAGATATAGCCTGCGAAAAATGCAACCGTCCGATGATAATCCGATGGGGCCGGAACGGGAAATTCCTCGCCTGCAGTGGGTATCCCGAATGCAAGAATGCGAAGCCCCTTCCTGGAGAGGCGGAGCGCATGAAAATTGACGAAGCCTGTCCGGAATGCGGAAAGGAACTTGTTCTCAAGCAGAGCCGGTATGGCAAGTTCATCGGTTGCAGCAATTATCCCGACTGCAGGTTCACGCGTCCGATCACTCTCGGGTTTGCCTGTCCCAAATGCGGGAAGGGAGAAGTCGTCGAAAGGTTGACGAAAACCAAGCGCTCGTTCTACGGATGTACGGCGTATCCGGACTGCGATTTTGTTTCCTGGGATAAACCGGTACCGAAGGCTTGCCCTTCATGTAAAAATTCATATCTTTTAGCAAAGTACACCCAGAAAAAAGGTGAATTCCTGAAGTGTCCTGAATGCAAGGAAGAGTTTTCGAAAGATCTCGATCCCTTGGATCCAATGCATGTCGCAGCATAGGACAGACTCATGCAGGCAAGTATTCAAAGTTTTCACGATTATCTGACCGTGGAGAGAAACGCGTCGCCACATACGGTCTGCGCGTATCTTCGTGATCTCGGGCACTTCCATGTGTGGTTGTGTCAGATCGCCGAAACCGGGGAGGTTGATCTCCATGCCGTTGATCGTCACACCCTGCGCGCATATCTCGGTGCATTGGCTGAACGCGGTCTCTCACGGCGCAGTATCGGAAGAAATATTTCTTCCCTGCGCTCATTTTTCGCGTTTGCCGAGCGGCGTGGTCATATCGCGAACAACCCGACAAGCAACCTGCACATTCCGAAAACCGACCGACGGCTCCCGGTGTATATCGATGAGCCCACTGTCACCGCGTTGCTTCAGTTGCCCGAACCCACGAGTTTCATCACAGCGAGGGATCTTGCCATCCTCGAATTGTTCTACAGTACGGGAATGCGACTGGCGGAGCTGACAACGCTGAATCTTACACGACTCAATCTCACGGCCGGGACTGTACGTGTGCTCGGCAAGAGGAGAAAGGAGCGTATCCTTCCCATCGGAAATCCGGCACGGCAGGCACTCGTATGTTATCTCGACTTTCGTGCCGGGCATACACCACTGCGCGATCATGAAGCGTTGTTTCTCAACAACCGGGGCAACAGGCTTTCACGGCGCAGTGTGTACAACATCGTTCACGACCATATGCGCATCGTCAGTGACCAGCAGAAATGCTCCCCGCATGTATTGCGCCACAGTTTTGCCACGCATCTGCTCAACAGGGGAGCGGATTTGCAGGCCGTCAGAGAACTTCTGGGACATGAGAGCCTGACGACGACACAGATCTATGCGCATGTCACGACCGACCATCTGAAGCGCGAGTATGCCAAAGCGCATCCGCGAGCCTGATCATTTAACAGAAGGAGCGTACTTATGAACGTCCAATTCACCGCACGCCATTTCAAGGCCCATGACGGGCTGAAGCATTACGCTATGCAGCAGGTGTCTACGCTCAGAAAATACTATGACGGCATCGTGACCGGGAATGTCATCCTGCGTTACGAGAAGGCGAAGGATTCGATCAAGATCGCCGAAATCAATCTTGCTGTCCATGGGACGCAACTCGTCGCCATTGAGAAATCCGAGAATTTCTATAAATCCATCGACAACGCCATCGATAAGCTCGAACGCCAATTGCTCAAATATAAAGGCAAGCGCCGGAACAGGAATTGATCGTTCATCACGAGGATTGTATTTTATGGGCGGGTATTCCGCCCATTTATTTTTTTGCCTATGTCACAATCTACAGACCCACTGAAAAAGCTCAACGTCCTGGAAAACCAACCGATTACGGTTCGGGATTTCTATGAGAAAAATCTTGAGCGGCTCCGGCTGAGTTCGGCTAACGGACTTGAACTCAGTGACCGGTTCATCCCCGAGAAAAACCTGCACCGGCCTGGCCTTGCGCTTGCGGGATATGTCGAGTTGTTCACATACAACCGTGTTCAGGTGTTCGGCAACACGGAAATCAACTATCTCGCTTCGCTGGCTGCCGACACACAGCACGCGGCTTTTCTGCGTCTCTTCGCATTTGAAATTCCATGTATCGTTGTCACGAACGGCAACGGTCTCGACGATGACCTGCTGGACATCGCTACCCAGCATGAGGTGCCGGTTCTGTACAGCCGTCTGGAAACCACGAAAGCGATTTATTTCATGAGTGATTTTCTCGACGACCAGTTTTCTCCGCGTGTCGTGATTCATGGCGCCTTCATTGACGTCTATGGTGTCGGCATCCTGTTCATCGGTCGATCGGGAATAGGGAAGAGTGAGATTGCACTCGATCTCGTTGAACGTGGACACCGTCTTGTCGCCGATGACGTCGTTGTGGTGACACGCAAGGGAGAAGGAATTCTGATGGGAGCCGGGACGGATCTGGTCAAGCACTTCATGGAGATCCGTGGACTCGGCCTGATCGATATCCGGGCAATTTTTGGTATTCGTGCCATTCGCTATCAGAAGCGTCTCGAAGTTATTATTCAACTGGAGGAATGGGACGGAGATCATGAATACGAGCGCGTCGGGCTGGATACGAATGAAGCATCCGTCATCGACGTCAACATCCCGCATGTGCGGCTCCCGATCTTTCCCGGAAAGAATGTTACGGTGATTACCGAGGTGATCGCTCTTGACTATCTCCTGAAACATTACGGGTATGACGCCGCGAAGCAGTTTTCAAACAAACTCAAGCGTCGTCTGGAGGAACGGTTCCGCGATGTGTCCCAGGACAGAGTCATCGACTGGTTTGAACATGATTTCGAGTAGGGTTGATTTTTACACTTCTTTTCCGTTTTTTCCATAGAAGGAATTAATCCAACAATTACGATCTCATTCGCAAGATTTTTCCTACATCCCAATCTTTGACGGAGGTTTTATGTCGCCTCGCTATCTGTTCGTTACCTTGCTCTGCTGCGGGCTACTGATTTCCTGCGGGAAACGAGCCGGGGAGAAAGACCCCATGAGCGAAACTGCCGTAGTGGCGCTATCCGGTGACGCGGATAACCTCAACCCTGTCGTTTCAAACTCCTCGGCTTCACAGGATATCCAGGGAAATGTATATCCGACAATGTTTGATGTCTCGTTCAATATGCGCGAGGGCAAACTTGAGTTCGAGCCCAGCCTCGTGAGCTCTGTGGAGTATTCGAACAATGGGAAGGACGTGATCCTTCGTATTCGCCCCGATGTCTATTGGGAGGATGGTATTCTTGTCACGCCGCTTGATATCAAGTTCAGCTTTGAACTGTACGGCGATCCGGAAGTTGCCAGTCCCCGCCGGAGCTATCTCGAGAGCATGATGCAGACCAATGGAGAATTTGATGTCGAAAAGAGCATTGAAATTCTTGACGATACAACCATGGTGTTTCATTTTCAGCGCCGATATCCATTGCAGTTGTTTCACCTGAATCTCGCTCCCATTCCCAGACATATCTACCGGAACGCAGACCGCAAGACACTGCGCGCGAATCCGGCGAATGAGCGCGCTCTCGGTGCCGGACCGTTCAAGCTTGAAGAATGGGTTCGCCAGCAGAATATTATTTTAGCCAGGAATGTCAATTCCAATCTGCCGTATCCCGCGAAACTCGAACGCGTCATTTTCCGCATTATTTCAGAACCGACGACCAGGCTGACGGAATTGAAGAAGGGAACGGTGGATGTGATGCGTCCGGTCTATCCCGAGGACGTTTCCGACATACAGGAAAACAACCCCGATATCAAGCTGGTCACGTTGCCGCCGCGTAACTACGAGTATATAGGCTGGACGAATATCGACCAGGTCGAATATCACAAAAGCGGTAAAAAGACTGTGCGTCCTCATCCCTTGTTCGGTGATCGCCGCGTGCGGCAGGCGCTGACCTATGCGATCGACCGGAAAGGTATTCTCGAGGATCAGCTCGGCCCCTATGGCGAGCTCGCAGTCACGGATTTCTCGCCGGTATTTCGTTGGGCGATTCAGCATGATCTTATTCCGTTCCCGTATGATCCCGAGCGCGCACGCCAGCTCCTGCGTTCTGCCGGATGGAGCGATTCCAACGGTGACGGGATTCTGGACAAAGGCGGAAGAGATTTCGCGTTCACTCTGCATTACAATGTCGGAAACAAACGTCGTGAATACGCTGCGACTGTCGTACAGGAAAATCTCAAACAGCTCGGGATCAAGGTCGATTTGCAGTCGGTCGAGCCTGTTGTCTTCTACCAGAAAATCGAAGACAAGCAGTACGATGCCTTCATCGCAGGATTCTCCGTGGGTCTGGCCATCGATCCGGCCGATCGCTGGGGTGATATAGATAGCCCGTTCAACACAGTCGCATTCCAGAATCAACGCGTCACCGAATTGCTCAAACTTGGTTTGCATGTCGCCACGGAACGCGATGCATCGCCATTCTGGAAAGAGATGCAGCAGATTCTGCATCAGGAGCAACCGTGCACATTCATGTATTGGGTCAAGGATATCGTCGGTGTCAATCGCCGTCTGAAACGTACCAACATCAATATTCTCGGTGTCACCGACCATATGTGGGATTGGACCATAGGAGATCCGAAGTCCGCCGTCACGTATTAAGTGGTATTCCGCCTGACAATCGGGTGAGGTCCTTCCGTGTTCAGGTATATTCTTCGCCGCGTATTGTCAGCAGTGCCGCTTCTTTTCGGCCTGCTGACAATCACATTTTTCATTATTCGACTTGCGCCCGGTGATCCGGTGTCACTGTATGTGCAGGGTGATGTGGATCCGCGATATGCGGAGAATCTTCGCAATGCACTCGGTTTATCCGACCCTCTTCCGGTGCAATACGTCAAATGGCTGAAAGGTACGTTGTCGGGGGAACTGGGCATGTCCTTCAGTAAACATGCGGAAGTGACGAGGATACTGGCGCAGACGTTACCGAATACGCTGTTGCTGACTTTCTTTGCGCTGTTGTTCAATTTCATCATCGGCATCGTTCTGGGAATTGTCACCGCGCTCAAACGGGGCAGTGCAGTCGATCATACGGTGAATGTGACCTCCCTCTTCGTGTATTCCATGCCGGAATTCTGGCTTGGCCTCATGCTCATTCTCGGCGTGTCGCTGCATCTCGGCCTTCTTCCCGCATCCGGTATGCATTCTCCCATGGCGAAGTATATGGCGATGCCATCATATGTGTGGGATGTGGCAAAACACATGGTTCTGCCCGTCTTTGTGCTCGGGGTGGCTTCCGCGGCAGCGACCGGGCGGTATATGCGAGGAAGTCTGCTGGAAGTGATCAATCAGGATTATATACGGACGGCACGTGCGAAAGGACTCAGCGAGGTGCTTGTCATCGGCAAGCATGCGATGCGCAACGCCATCATCCCCATCATTACCCTGCTCGGTCTTTCCCTGCCTTTCCTGCTTGGTGGTGCGGTCATTGTCGAGACAGTGTTCAGCTGGCCTGGTATGGGGAAACTCACGATCGATGCCGTATTTGCGAGAGATTATCCTCTTATTATCGGGTGTACGCTCGTATCAGGCGTCATGGTCATCGTGGGTAATCTGCTGGCGGATGTTCTGTACGTGTTGGTTGACCCGAGGATTCGCTATGAGTAACGTACAGACAACGAGCGGATCCGGGGTGATGCGCCTTCTGCATGCGCATCTGCCGGGCGTGGCTTTTCTGCACGCGAAACATTACTT